>JAAYQZ010000131.1 GCA_012519025.1 Bacillota bacterium | reverse complement strand
TGCAGCTTCAAAAACCGCCTGAGATAAGGGATTCTCTTCTCGATAGGATAAACCCCAAATCGAGCGTTCATGCCCAATAAGCTCTGGGCTGTGCAGATACATTATGGTATCACGGGCGGCTACACCCGGTGCAACCAATTTTGGACCTCCGCTGAAACCCGCAAAAAAGTGTGGTTCAATAAACCCTGTGACAATACGGACGTCTGCTTCCACGTAATCTCGATGCAGCTTAACACTGGTCCCATCAGAAAAGGTGCCTACCTCTACATATGCCTCATCTTCATCACAAAAGGATTGAACAATGGTGTATTTTTCAGCGATATCTTCCCCTAGGATCTCTTTAAGTTCCTCTGGAGTGTTGCGGCGATGGGTCCCAAGCGCATTGATCAATACTATCTCAACATCAGAAACAGTTTCTATTTCTTCCAATAAAACCGGCAGTACCCGGTGACTTGGCATTGGTCTTGTACCATCGCAAAATACAATTGCCACCCGATCACGGGGTTTCACCAATTCCCGCACCGGGGGTGAGCCGATGGGATTTTGCAGAGCCTGCCTCAATGCCCCAGCTTCATCAGGCAGCCCTTCGACAAACTTAGGCACCACCACATCTGTAATATCTTTCGGCAGCTGAACCGGCAGCCACGTCCGACCATACGCTAATTCAACTTGCATTAATATACCTCCATCAATATGTTAAGATGACAGCCATTATCTCTAAAGATTCACTACCATTATTGGCAATGGCATGCCCTCTTCCTCCACCTGTTAATACCGCATCTCCCGCAGCAACCTCAACCTTGTTTCCATCGTCATCAACTATACCTTTACCCCGAATAATATAGAATATTTCTTCTTCATCATCGTGGTGATGAAACCCAATGGAACATCCCGGCTCAAGTGTGATTTTAGCACATAATCTGGCCCGGCCCTTCAATTCATGCCCTTGGAAAATATGCAAAATCTCCACACTGCCGCTGCCATCCCGCATGTTTTCCCGAATTTCCCGCACCATTTCTTCCGCTCTTTTAATCACGGCATCTCCCCTTTTCGCTTTTGGTAAGATTATTCCTGGCCATAGTAGGCTTCCTGGCCGTGTTTGCGCAAGAAGTGTTTATCTAAAAGCATCTGGTCGACTCCTTCGGCACTCGGTGACAAAAGCACTGTACCCAAAGCCATCTTAGCGATTTGCTCAAGCACTGCGCTGCTGTCTACAGCCTGCATGGGTCCCTCCCCCCAAGTAAAAGGCCCATGTTTTGCCACTAAAACCCCGGGGACTTCCAAAGGATCCTTGCCAATGTAGGTTTCAGCAATAACTTCACCTGTGTTCTTTTCGTATTCCTCCAAGATCTCCTCCGGTTCCAGTTCCCTTGTACATGGAACCTCACCATAGTAATAATCGGCATGAGTTGTGCCGAAACAAGGTATAGGCCGACAGGCCTGTGCCCACATAGCCGCGAAAGCGGAATGGGTGTGGGCAATTCCCCCCACACTGGGCCAAGCCTTATACAAGGCTATATGTGTGGGGGTATCAGATGAAGGCTTCAACGTTCCCTCCACAACCCGGCCCTCAAGATTAACAACAACAATGTCTTCTACCCGCATTTCGTGATATTTAACCCCACTGGGTTTTATGGCCACAAGCCCTTTGTCCCGGCTGATGCCGCTGACATTGCCCCACGTATAACTGACCAATCCACGTTTTGGCAGCTCCAAATTTGCGGCCAATACTGCTGCCTTCAATGCTTCCAACTTCTTCACCCCTCTACAAGCAGTTGGCAAAATCCGCCATATGCATCATCCCACGCGCCCTTGTGCTTAGGTTCATAAACCTTTACCGGAAATGAGTTTCTAACGATTTGGCGTCCTTCTTGAATTGAATCGATTTTGTTTAGAGCCATGAGCTGCATCAAAACGTTGCCGATCGCGGTAGCTTCCCTGGGGCCCGTCAATACCGGCAGCCCCACAGCATCGGCAGTAAACTGACACAGCAGTTCATTTTGAATACCACCGCCTACTATATGTATAACTTCAACACGACGGTCTGTGATCTCTTCTAAGCGTTCTGCCGTCCATCGATACTTAAGTGCCAAACTCTCTAAACAACATCTGATCAGTGTACCGGCATCTTTCGGAATTGGCTGCTGTGTGCGCCGACAAAACTCTCTTATCGCGGTAGGCATATCTAAAGGATTGAGAAAATCGTCTGCATCGGGATCGACAAACATCCCAAAAGGCTGTGCGTCTTGGGCCATTGCCGTAAGATCGTCATATGTGTAGGTGCGGCCTTCGCGCTCAAAACTGCGCTTGCACTGCTGTATAAGCCACAGCCCCATGATGTTTTTCAAAAAACGATACCTTCCACCAACACCGCCTTCATTGGTGAAGTTGTATGTTAGGCTCTTTTTGGTTATGATTGGTTCCTGCACTTCCATACCCATCAGCGACCAGGTACCTGAACTAATGTAGATATGATTTTCTCCCGAAGCCGGTACTGCTGCAATAGCAGAACCTGTGTCATGGCTGGCGGGGGCGATGACCGGCATATTTTTGCTCCCGATGCCGAGTTCCCGTGTAACTAGTTCAGAAACTGGACCGATGATCGTTCCCGGTGCCACTATTTCCGTCAGCAAGCCCGTCTCTATTTCAAAAAGTTTCAACAGATCATCATCCCAATTTCCCGTATGGGGATCCAGCATTTGCGTGGTTGAGGCTATGGTGGCCTCTGTGACCCTGCGCCCGGTGAAGAAAAAGTCAAAAAGGTTGGGCATCAAAAGCAGTGTTTTCGCCACTGCAAGGCTTGAGGAATTTCCTTTGGTCAAAGCCAAAAGTTGGAAAAGTGTGTTGAACCGCATAAACTGATTGCCGGTTCTAGCAAACAACTGCTCTTTTGGCAAAATCTTAAAGGCCTCTTCCATTATACCTTCAGTGTGGGGATCTCTGTAATGAACAGGATTTGATAAAAGCAGGCCATTTATATCCAAAAGACCAAAATCCACTCCCCATGTATCCACCGCCATGCTTTCAAGGCCACTGCCTGTATGATGTACGGCTTGGGCGAGCCCTTCCTTCATTTCCTGAAAAAGTCCAAGTACATTCCAATAAGTTGTGCCGCCCACAGTCACCGGCCTGTTGGGGAATCTGCGAATAATATCAAGCCCCAGCTGTTCCCCGTCAAATCTGCCTAAAATAGCCCTACCACTTTCTGCACCAAGATCGAAGGCTAAAAGATGCAAACCCCTTTGCTGCACTGTCCAAGCCCTCCCGCCTCTTGATTTTTGACTTAAACCATTTGATTAACCATTCTGTATAACGCTCGGAATTCCTTGCAGGGTTGACTGTCGGGTAAAAGACAAAGGTAAATAAACCATTTTTCAGGCTGTGGCAGACCATAAGGGAGCATATGCAGGTTTTAAGGCAGTATGATTGCGGCTCAACGACCTGAGCCACCCGTTGGAATGCATAGTGCATGTCACAGGCACTCACGGCTGCTAGGGATGTTTGAGGCAATACCTCATATCTTGTATAATGGGTCACTGTACAGTTCAAGGGAATAAGCGTGTAAGAAGATGATCCGGAGCTTCGGGATTTTCCAGAAGCTCTTTTTTTGTTGAGTAGGCAACTACTGAAAGGAGTTACAAAATGGTACGTTTGGAGCACCTTACGAAAGAGTTTGAAGGAGGTAGCCAGGCTTTTCGGGCTGTTGACGGTCTTAATTTACATGTTCGGGAAGGTGAATTTGCGGTTCTTATCGGGCCCAGTGGATGTGGCAAAACAACCACTTTGAAAATGATCAATCACATTATCGAGCCCACACAGGGTCAAGTATATATCAACGGTCGATCCACGGAAAACATGAATAAAGTACTTTTAAGAAGAGGCATCGGCTATGTTATCCAAGATATCGGGCTTTTTCCACATATGACTATAGAAGAAAATGTGGGGATCGTACCCCGCCTGCAGAAGCAAACAGCAAAACACAGACATCGCAAAGTCGGTGAACTCTTAGAGATGGTGGGATTGGACCCATCTATATATAGAGAGCGCTATCCCAGTGAGTTGAGCGGCGGCCAGCAGCAGCGTATAGGCGTGCTGCGGGCTTTAGCTGGCGAGCCTGACATTATACTCATGGATGAACCTTTTGGCGCATTAGATCCCATTTCCCGGGTGCAGCTGCAGGATGAGCTTAAAGAACTGCAGCGGAAATTGAAAAAGACTATTATCTTTGTCACCCATGATATGGATGAGGCTTTGAAGTTAGCTGACAAGATCATCATCATGGATAACGGCAAACCGGTGCAAATTGGTTCACCCCACGAAATCTTGGAAAACCCGGCTAACAAGTTTGTGCGAGATTTTATTGGTGAAGATCGCCTGGGTCCAAAGCCTGAGACAACTCCGGTCTCGGAAATCATGATCCCAAACCCCTTGACTATTACTGAAGATACTGACTTATCTGAAGCCGAAAGTCTTTTATCAAAATCCGCAACGGGGCTTGTCGTGACGAAAGATGACGGCAGTGCGGTGGGCCTGATCACGATTGATGCATTTAAGAGCCACCGAACAACCCAAGACACCGAAGTCAAAGAACTACTGGATGAAAATGTGCAAACCGTTCCTTTGGGAGCTTCTGTACAGGAGGCAGCCGCCCACTTGGCCCATACCGAACACGACATTCTTCTGGTGGTTGATAGAAAGATGCGCTGTGTCGGGGTGCTTTCTAAAGCCGGACTTGTGCAGGGGATAGTTGA
>JAAYQZ010000130.1 GCA_012519025.1 Bacillota bacterium | reverse complement strand
TTTTCGTCCTTTCATCTTTGGGATCGGTGGGATCCACGATGAAATCATATCGGTCACTTGGCACAATTAAAACATCGATTCTGTCGCAAAGGTTGCCGGCGAGAATATCTTTATCCATGATCGTCTTATACTCAAAGCCGAACTTTTCCAGAAGCAGCCTTGTCCAGCCCTCATCTGCATTACCGCCCCAATACCTTTGGAACAGACCAATCTTAAGTTTTTTCGCTTCAGTTAATTCAAACCCCTTAAGATCATCTTCTTTAAGCGGTACCACGGGAACCCCGGTTTTTTGGCAAATGTCCTCAAGTTCAGCTTTTCGGGCCCAAACCACAAAAGAACCGGCTGGATACTGCTTGTCTGCACACAGTAGTGATGATTTGATCCGCTGCACTTTTTTCCCTTTACCGAGCATCTCGTTGACTGCGGTGAAGCTGTCATTGTACCTGCATGAGATGAGATAAAGCGAACTTTCACCCAAAGGAGCCTGCATGGGCTCTACTTGGTCTACAATTTCGAATGCACCGCTGAAGGCGGTGTTGGCCGGGATTATATTTACACCCATATATTCTCCCACTGTGTCTGCCAAGGAATCATAGGCCATTAAGGAGCCGTCTAGTCTTTCTGTGTGGAAGTTATCTTCGAAATTTACTTGGCCGACTAAATGCTTGATCACACCCCGCTTCGGCTGAGCAAGATGCACCACAAAGCTGTCTTTAGGGAAAACTTGATAGCCTACTTGGAAGTCTGCTTTTGCCTGCTGTACTTCTATGCCCTGATCCAAAAGCAGATCAATGAATTTCAAAGCTGTCAATTCATCATGCTGATCCTTTGGAATGATATAGGCATACTCTTTGTCTTCTAGGCCCCTTTGGGTCTGTCTGACGGCTTTGTTGTAGGCGTTTTTGAGTACAGTTTCTCTATTTTTTGCTGCCGCGTCTAAAAGTGCCCATGATGTAACTTTCTGCTGTTCAACTATGTCGGCTAAGGTCCACCAGCCACCAGGCCAGGGATTGGGGAAATTGCTTTGCTCCTGGTAAGCCGGGAAGCTCTTATCATTGGAACCGGTTAATTGAGTGGAATCAATATACTTCGGTGTGGCCAAATTCGCACTGGCAGATTCAGTGAGCATTCCGGCTATGTTGTGGTGATTAGTAATCCAATGGAAGCCGAAATGGCCCCAGCCGGGAAACTGGGCACCGTTTAAAACACCTTGAATGCCGTATTCTTCAAGCTTATAGGCCATATGTGCCCCATACCAAGAAAGCTCTCGCCAAACTAAAGGATCGGCATCAGGTCGGATAGGTTCAGAATATGGTGCAATGTAAAGTCTGGCACCATAACTTCCCATGTGGTGATGATCTTGATATGCGTGGGGATTCCAGTCTCTAAAAACGATCTTTGCCATGTACTGGGATTCCACCAGATTGAGCGCAAAGGCATCGCGGTTGTTGTCATGGCCGGCATATTTGTGATACAGCCACGGCAAGCTGCATCCCTCGTATTCCGTACCCAGCCATTCATCATACCAATTGGCTACCATAAGCTGGCCATCGGGATTAAAGCAGGGGACCATGATGAATATTACGTTATCCAGTATTCTTAAATCATCTTCTTTGTTAGAGCTGACCAGTTCATAGGCGAGTTGGGGAGCCATTTGGGTTCCGCCGATCTCAGATGCGTGCAAACTCATACTTTGCAAAATGACGGCTTTGCCCTCTTTAATCAACTGATCGACTTCACTTTCAGGGACTCTCCTGGGATCAGTAATCTTTTGGTTGATACTGCGGTAGTGTTCAAGTTTATCCAAATTATCTTTGCTTGATAGATACACCGCAAGGAACGGCTGCCCTTCTGTAGATGGGCCCATATCAATAACTTTAATGGTGTCCGTTTCTTTTTCTAGGGTGTAGAAGTAGTCAACGATTTTGTCCCATTTGGCTATTTTCCGTTCTGCACCAAGTTCGTGTCCAAAAAAATCTGCTGGTTTGGTAATTCGCTTTGCCATAAAATCCCCCCTAGTTTGGTTATAATTAAGTAAATTTCCTCTCTGAATAACGTTCTCCATAAAACACCATATTCCCCCTTCGACTGCTACCAGGATCCGCTCATCGCATGATGGATCAACCAGTGGGGAAACATAAGCCAGAAGGGAGATGCTGGTATGGGTAAAGATCAAAATGAGCTTGAAAAGTGGTTCTCGGCAAATAAAAATAGACTGCTCAACATTTTAAAAGTAGAAGATGGTGAGCAAGATATTGCCACTGTAATGCTGCGGGATGTGGAAATGGTTCGGCATGTGGATCAAGACGATTACTTGGCACCTTTGGCAATTTTGCTTCACGGTGAAGGCATTGTAAAGACATCCTCTGATCTTGAGGCTTTGCCTTACGATACGTATGAGATTCCACTCACAAACCAGCTGATGGCCGAGTTCGGGGAGGAAAAGCTGCAGTTAAATACTGGACTGCGGGCTTATACAATTGAATTGGGTGGGATGGAAGACTATCAGACATAAGTAGATAAATCCGGGGTCACAGTACACTTTTCCGAGCAACATCAAACAAGGTGAGGTAGTCGGTCTTTGTCAACCATTGCCGTCTCCCTCACCCTTTTGCCCTATATGCCGACAGCCGTACATACATCTTTTTGCACTGATTTTCTTTGCTTTACTGTTGCTATGACGCCGGACTAGACTGCGCTTTCATGTAAGGATCGGTATAAAATGCCCATGTTAGCTGTGCAAACATCAAACACCAGATGATTGGTTCACAAAGCACGATACCAATATAACCGGTATATTTGAAAATCCAAAGGGTGAAAACTACCTTGCCCATCAGCTCTATAATGCTGGAGCCTAGGGGAATTACTTTGCGGCCGATGCCCTGCAGTGAGTGGCGCAGGCTGAAGACCGGCCCCAAAACTAAGTAAAAAGGTGTAACGATCCTGATGAAGGTTGTACCATAGGCAAGTACATCTACATCATGGGATCCTGTCAAAAACTTGACTAGAAAAGGCGCTGTAAGGTAAGAGAATGCTGCGATAAAAAGCGCCCAGGTGACAGAAAACACGTGGCTGTAGCCAACAGCTTGTTTGATGCGCAGGCCTTGATCTGCCCCTCGGTTTTGGGCTACAAAAGCCGACAGGGAGTTGGCTAAGGCCCCCAGGGGCATGACTGTGAAAAAGAACAGTCTCTTACCTGCGAGGTAGCCAGCTATAGCCTGATACCCAAGGGAGTTTATCGCGTACTGCATCACCAGTGTACCGGAATTAACTAAAGCATTCATCAGTCCGACGGAAATGCCCTGACCAAGCAGGTCTACATAAAGTCCAGTGTCAAAACCAAAATGCTCCTTCTGCGGCACCAAATAAGGATATGTTTTTAAGATGTAGATCATACACAAAAGCCCGGAAAGCCCTTGGGCTATAACGGTGGCAATGGCGGCACCCCGGATGCCCATCTGAAGCCCCCGAATAAAGAGCAGATCAAGTCCGATATTGGCAACTGCGGAAATAGCCAGAAAAACCAAAGGCATGGTGCTGTCTCCGATTGCCCGTAAAACCCCTGAAAGGACGTTGAAACCCATCATCACAACAATGAAAAGTGTGATGAGAGAAATATATGAGTAGGCCTCATCAATAATCTCCATCGGTGTATCTAAAAGCCTAAGTAAAGGCATAATGGCAACTAGGGAAACAGCCGTTAGCAATAGGCTTACTGCCAGGCCGATCACTAAAGTGGCGGCTACGGCTTTTTTTAACTCTGCCCGATCGGAAGATCCGTACTTGCGGCCCAAAACGATGCTCATGCCGCCGCCAACTCCCAAGGCCAGCCCCACCAGCAGGTTATATATTGGACCGCTCGCGCCGATGGCAGCCAACGACGCATCGCCGAGGTTATGACCTACAATGATGGTGTCAACAGTGTTGTACAGCTGCTGAAAGATATTGGATATTAAAAAAGGTAGAGCAAAAACGGCGAGTGCATGGATCACGTTGCCCTGCAGGAGATCCACTTGAGTCCTGGTTCTGGTTCGCACCTCAGCTATTTCCATCAACCCCATTTCAAGACATATGTTTTAGGCAATACCCCATATTGTTCAAACCGATACAAGTGGTATTCTTTGTCGGTGGTTGCAACTTCCGGATCACCTAATAAAGTTGGTAAATACTTGTGGTTCTTGTTTGGGCTGCTTAATGCCGCTGTCCAACCCGGCTTGCCTGCATTTTAGGAAAAACGCCATATTTCTCGCCAGTGTACGCATATTAAAAAGGCCCTCTGCATCTTGTAAAACATCTTCTGGACGTGCCCCATGCACCATATTCCAATATTTGGCCGATACAATCGGCATTTCATGCAAACCGAAATATTTGTTCATTTGATCATACGCAGCTGTTGTTCCGGCTCTTCTTGCGGAAAGGACGCATGCCGCCGGTTTTAGACGGAACATCTGGTTCTCATTTCCGCCCAACTCCGAGTAAAAAAGCCGATCCATAAAAGAAGTCATATTCCCGCTGGCGGCACTGTAGTGCACTGGTGTACCGAAGATAAATCCATCGGCATTAGCAGCTTTGTTGCGAAACTCATTTACGCTATCATGGAAGGTACATCGCCCCAGTTTGACACATTTTCGGCAAGCAATGCAGCCAGTGATCGCTTCATTGCCAATCCAATATATATCACTCTTGATACCTTCTTTGTTTAGTGTCTGGGCAACCTCACTGAGGGCGGTGTAGGTACACCCTTGTTTATGGGGGCTGCCGTTTACCAACATAACCTTCATATTTCCACTCCTTCAGTTTATTTGGGTTTTTCCCTTTTAACTTACCTTGCAGCCAACTCTTTGCAGCTTGCAGTTAGAATAAAACTCCATGTGTTAGGAATATTGTCAGTAGACATATACACCATACCACAATATAAAGAAAGTTTAATATAACGATTCTCCAAAATAATTGTACAATCTTCCAAGGAAAAGAGAAATAGCAGTGTAATATGGTATTATTGATTCAGGAATGGTTTTAAACCGATTGATACAGGAGGTAGTGGTTATGAACCTCAACACTTCACCCACAGAACAGTCCTTTACCCGTGGGCAAATGCAGGCGTATAGAATCGAGTTGGTTAAGCTGATTGAGGGGCTGATCCCCCATGATGGCAGGCTTGAGCCTTTGGATGGTGTCGGCCTTTATAGGGCTTCATCAGCCCTGGAATTAAACTATGGTGTTTCGACTCCGGCATTTTGTGTAATTGCACAAGGGAGCAAAAAAGTGGTCTTAGGTGATGAAGATTACCGATACGATCCCATGCAGTACTTAATTGCCACAGCGGAACTGCCTATAGTTAGTCAAATAATGGAGGCCTCAAAAGACTCACCCTATCTTGCTTTAAGTGTAAGGCTCGATTCCGGCACCGTTAACTCGGTGTTGGCCTCTATAGGTCAGATCGGGGTGCGCGGTCAGACAAATGTACGGGCTTTGGGTGTCAATGCACTGGATGGGAATTTATTGGACGCGGTTGTCCGATTAATAAGGGCGCTTTACACTCCTCGTGACGCTCCTTATCTTGCTGATCTGATTAAGCGAGAGATCATCTACCGATTGTGCCGGGGTGAGCAGAAAGATCGCTTGTGCCATATAGCTTGCCGGTCCGGGGATGCCCACCAGATTGCTCAAGCCATTGAGATCCTGCGTTCAAAGTACAATCAACCTTTGCAGGTTGCCGATATCGCCCAAGATATAGGTATGAGTGTGTCGGGGTTTTACAGTCATTTCCGAGAAGTGACAGCTATGAGCCCATTACAGTTTCAAAAACGCCTACGGCTTCAAACAGCCCGCCGCCTGATGCTTATAGAGAATTTAGATGCTTCCAGTACCGGTTATAAGGTGGGCTATAATGACGCTTCCCATTTCAATCGAGATTACAAAGGCCTGTTTGGCTTGCCCCCGAGGCAGGATATATTGAAGCTACGTCAATCGCGGACTGAAGAAGATGACGAAACCATCGCTCATGGGTGATCTTTCGGCCTGTGGAACCACCGCAGTTTTCGGCTAAGTTTCCCGCCAAAAACCGGGCGACACTTCATCCGGATCCCCGAGGAGACTAGATCGGCCTTGCCTTAAACATCTTTAAAATATCCAACTAAAGATCCTTCTTCCTCGGCCTAAAATCCGGCCTTTTCCAGGTTAAGCTTGGTCTCTCCATTGATGTTGGCTCCGCTTATTGCCACTGTTATGGGGTTTAAGACGCTTTCACCTGGGGCCACATAGCCTGGGCACGTGTCTTAAACCGGTGTGGCCCCGAATGAAACTATTGCCTATCTAATTCCAGTTGGTGCCTTTTTCATTGATTTACCCTGAATGAAACTAAAGTATACGGAAAGCGCGACAACAGCGTAACTGATGCTGCCGATGGCAAAAACTGCGGAAAAACCGGCGGACATGGCTGAGGCTACTGCCATTGTGGAACCCAACACAGAGGTGATGCCATTGATTCCCCAGGCCAAGGCAATGGAATTGGGATCATACAGGCCCAGCAGCCGCAAACTAGTGGAAAACGGTATCCCCATGAGAAATCCCAAAGGGGCAACAAGTAATGCTGTACCAGCCATTTGTTGTATCAAAGTGGCTCCAATTAAGGCTCGAACAAAACTCGACAACCCAATGGAGTAAATCATGCCGAGAACCGCTGTTAAAGAAGCCGCCCCACCAATTACTTTAGCCAGACTTTCATCTTCAAATCGGGAGCTGTACAAACTTCCCAATCCCCCGCTGATCAACAGCAAAAACAATACACCGGCAAGGGCAAATGTCGGATTGCCAAACACCAATATAAGTTTTTGAATCAATGCAACCTCCAACAGCATAAAACCTACACCGAGGCCGGAACAGGAGATTATCATCCACCACTTCAGCCTCGAACCTTTCAAATGCTTGGAGGATTTCCGCACCCTAAGTGATGCATATGTTATGGTGGCAATGACGGCCGCAGTCACTACAACAAGCAGTGTCCGCAGTGAGGTCGGCAGCCCGCGTTCCGTCTTATAGAAAAACGGGCTGTTATCTGTGGCAGGTGCCGCATCAAAGGCAATTTCGTTAACGAACTGCTTGAGTGATTGTTCCCCTGAAAGCAGGGGCTTGACCAGATCGGGATAAATTCTGCCCGGCACATGTATCCCAAGCATACCTATATTCGCAATACCGGACTCGAGTGATGTGAGTTCCTGTGTATTAAATGGTTCATTTGCCATTACCAATGTGGGATACATGAGCCCGTAGCCTTGGAAAGGCCTGTAGGCTATAGCCATTCTTTCGGCAGCTTCTGATGGGGACAGACCCCGCTGTTCGAACACCTTATAGGCCATAGTCATTGCTTTGGTAAAGTCAAGGGTATCATGGAGTAAAAATGCAACTCTACCCCGAGGTGCAAGCCTATCTAAATATGAATTGAAAGCCTCCACTGTGAAGATGTAGTTCTCCGCCAGTGCAAATCCGACACCCTCCGCTGATTGAGTGTAGACCAAAGGTAAATAGATTAGGTCATAGAAATTGTTGTCTTGCTCAACGAAGTTTCTTCCATCCCCTTCAACAACCGTCACTTCTTCTCTGCCGTATAGATTCCCGTTAAAGTCCTTAAATTCTTCCATGACCTTTACTATACTGGAGTTGATCTCAACCGCTGTTATGTCGGTTGAGCCGGCCAAAAGTGCCAAAAGCACATCTTTACCACCACCTGCACCCAAGATCAACACTTTTTCACTATTTCCCCAGCTGAATGGAAAATAAGATGGATCTTGTTTCAAATACTGGATTTGTGAGGTTTGTCCGTCAAACTTGATCATGACTGACCCGGCTCCACCATCGGTGTAAATCAATTTGTCTTGATCATCGGGGCCCTGCACAACATCGGTGCGTGCAAAGGAACTCCATTTGGTAGATACAATCTTGTAATCCCCGCTTCGCAGCTGGTCAAACATTGTCTTCCCGGCCGCGTATCTCAATCCAAGCTGTATATCGATGAAATCACCGCTGATGTTAAAAAGCCCTACCAGTAAAATCAAACCGAGGCACACCAGGCTGAGCCTGCGGCGTTGATCTTGTTTCTGGTGATAGATTAAAAAGCTTGCCATTAACGGCAGAGCGCCAATGAGCATGGCGGCATTAATTGCCCCTACCCTAGACAAAACAGGGATGATCAAAATGCTGCCCAGACCTGCACCAACCAAGTCGGCAAAATACAAATGCTGTGAGTTCTCGCTGAAACTGTGAAAAACACCGGCTGAAAACAGCCCGGCGAAAACAAAAGGTATGAAGATGATGGCGATATAGCCGATGATAGTATCGGTGAAGGGGTAAATTAGGGTTAGTATGACACTGATCGGCACCGCGATACCAAATAATAAAGCATATCGGGCCAGTTCAGTACTGCCGTTCTTTTCCAGCCTTTGTCTTAAAGGAGAGAGACTAAACAGGCTGGCCCCCACACCCAGACCTAAGATGGAGACGGAAATAACTAGAAAAACGAAATGATACCATAAGATTACTGCATAGAGTCTGGTTAGGCTGACCTGCAGCAAAACTCCTGCCAAAGACGTTAAAAATACGGCTGCTTTGAGCGGCCCAAGATCCTTTTGTGCTGTCATTTGTCCACCTCTGTCCTTTGAAAACTAAACTGCAGTACCATCAGTGTTTCCTTTGGAAATGAATATATAAAAGATGATTGCCATGGAAAGGGCAAATAAACTGCCCACCTGTGCCACGGTGATGCCGCCGAGCAATGCCCCTTCCCGGAAATAGTCTATTCCCAGTCTGCCTATGGAATATGATATCAGATACAAGGTAAACAATCTGCCCTTTACCATATGATCTTTATTCTTCCAAACCAGGGCTCCAATCGCCATCAGCACAACAAATGTATAAAAAGGAATATTGTGGTGATAATGCTCACCCAATTGAAGGGCCAGTGGAGCAGACAAAGTTTCTCTACCAACAACATCACACCCAAGTCTTCCGATGGCCTCACCGAATACTAAAGCCGGGGTCATCACATCAGCCAGATTTCCCAACGAAATCTTATGGTTTTTGCAGTAGATGATCGCGGTAATCAAGCCGCCGAGGATGGCTCCGTGGATAGATAGACCTCCCCGCCAGATGGCAGGGATCTGGTGTGGCAGCCCCAGATAGTAGTCGAGATCCAAAAGCACAAATACAAGTCTGGCAAATACAATCCCGGTTACCACCGCTTTGAGAATAAAACTTTCTAAGAGTTCTGCCTGAATGCCCCGTCGTTTGGCCATGTATACTGCAAGGAAGTATCCAAGTAAGACGGCCAAAGCCACACCTACACCATAGAGGTTGATAGGTGATCTGAGCAAATAAACATCCCTTGATAGCCAGTAATAAAGCATTGCCGTTTTCCTTTCTGCGTCTGCGATTACGCTCGCGGTTTAGATGTATGGGCTGCCCTTAAGGACAGCCCGCGGCATTAAAACTTTCCGTTATTTCCCGGCCTTGGGGTGCATACTGCAGCAGTCTAGGTTGCTCCCATCGCCGAATTGTTTATGATTAGTCTTTTCCATTGATGCTAAGAGGCTCCTCCACCAACGTTTTAGGCCGGCGAACACATTGCATTCCTCCTGGGGAGATGTATTTACTGAATACCTGTTACGGTGTATCCTGCACCTTCTACGGCTGTTTTGATCT
>JAAYQZ010000129.1 GCA_012519025.1 Bacillota bacterium | reverse complement strand
TGTTTTGATCTGTTCGTCGTCTACAGGATCGGTTAGCTGCAATAGAGCGAATTTGCCTTCAAGATCCACTTCAACTGATTTTACCCCGTTCAGTTTACCAAGTGTGTCTTTGACATGGCTTGCACAGTGCCCGCAGCTCATACCTTCGATTAATACTTTCTTTGTCATGGGATTCATCCTTTCGGTATTTGTTGTTATCGCCAAAACAAGCTCTCTACCCGGGTGGGGTATATGAGGTACAAACATTTTCCTTTGAGGGCCTTGTCAGTCAGCGTGTCAGCTTATCGATAACGGTCATGATCTCATCTATGTGTTTTCTGGCATCGCCTTTTTCGAATGCTTCCTTAACACAGGATTCTAAGTGATCATCGAGCACCTGGCGGTTGACATTGCGCAAGATTGCCTGGGTGGCCATGACCTGGTTGGATATGTCGATACAGTAGCGATCATCTTCCACCATTCTGATGATGCCATCAAGCTGTCCCCGCGCGGTTTTAAGCAGGCGAATTATTTTTTCACTGTCTGATCTCATGACTATTCCCCCAACACGCCCCCCGGGTGGGGTGGTAAGTAGTTGCGATTTGAGTATACCTTTAGAGGTTCTCAGCTGTCAATGGCTAACATCTGGACAGTGCGTTGTTGCAGGACTCATATGCTAGATTCTAAGGAGTGTTTTCAATGGTTAAGCTGATTGATCTCAGCCACCCTATGACAGGTGACATGCCGGTATTGCCCGGTGATGCCGAGGTAGGACTCGTTCAGTGCAGGAATATAACTGATGATGGGTACAATGCTTTTAGATTGACAACAATGCTGCATGTGGGCACACACCTCGATGCACCCCTCCACTTTATAGCAGGTGGTAAGATGGTGCACTCTATACCGCTGGAAACTTTTATTGGCCCGGGGTGTTTGTTGGATGTTAGGGATGAAGCTAGCATAGACTACAAAAAAGAGTATGATGAGGTCATCAAGCAGGGGGATATTGTCTTATTATACACTGGGTGGAGCGAGGTTTATGGGAAGAAGGAGTACTACACCGAACATCCGGTTGTCTCTGAGGAACTGGCTGATGTTTTCGTCCGCAGAAAAATTAAGATGCTGGGTATGGATGTGCCATCACCGGATCGGGCACCCTTTCCTATACATCATCAATTGCTTGGTGAAAACATACCCATTGTGGAGAACTTGACAAATCTCGGGGAATTGAAAGACTTGGGGAATTTTGACATCATGGCCTTCCCCATCAAGATCATGGCAGAGGGCTGCCCCGTAAGGGTGGTTGCGCGAAGCGGTTAATAGGAAAGTAGGTAACATTATACAATTCTTAGATGCTACTACCATAAAAATCATTGCCGTTATATTTATGTTTGTAGACCATATTCACCAGATGTTCGCAAGTTTCGGGGCGCCGGTTTGGTTGACTTACCCCGGACGGATGGTATTTCCCCTGTTTTTGTTTGCCGCTGCAGATAGCTTTCATTATACCAGTGATCGGAAAGCCTATATGCAGCGCCTGCTTTTAGCCAGCTGGTCAATGACACTTATTTCGGCGGTGCTGCAGGTAATGCTTCCTAATAAGACAGTGGTTTTGATAAATAATGCCTTCTCTACGTTCTTTCTAACGGGTTTGTATGTTGTATTTTGGGATCGCCTGGTAATGGGAATTCAGGAGAAAAATGCCCGAAAGATAGTCTCAACGGCGCTTTTCTGGCTGGTGCCGGCTCTATCTTCTCTTCCTGCTCTGCTTATAGTTCAGTTTGTAGGGCATCTGCCGCTGCCAATCATCCGCGCGGCTTTAATCCTATCTATGCTTATACCCAACCTTCTCTTGGTGGAGGGCGGGGCTTTGATGGTGTTTTTAGGGCTTGCGTTCTATATTTTAAGGAAACAACGTTTGGCACAAATCGGTGTTCTTCTAGCTTTCTCGGCAATAATTTTTAAGGTTGGATCCGGTATGCAGTGGTTGATGGGGTTAGCAGCGATTCCTATGATTTTATACAATGGCGAGCGCGGTAAAGGCTTTAAGTGGTTCTTTTATATATTTTACCCTGTACATATATTTGTGCTGTATGTGACAGCCACAGTGCTTGCAAAGTGATTCGAGGAAACTGGTGGCTCTCACCCACCCACTTCGTTATTCTTGTGATTGATGACCGCCGTGGTTTTGAACTGCGTGAAATGGAACCATCGTGATACCCACGACCAGAATACTTGGGCAAGGTCGCAAATCTACACAAATCCTCCGAAATCAACTGCAGCCCTACACTTGGGTTTCCAAAAAAGCCTTGGATTCCAGCAACCATTTGTGGGGGTATTGGAGCAGAGCATTTTCCATCATGTAATTTATGTACTCTAAGCAGGCGGATTCCAGCGAATTGGATAAGGCCAATTTCACTTGGCTGTAAAACGGTGGTTTGCCTTCTTGGTCCCAAGAGAGCTTATCTGCAACGAAAAGCGACATATCATATTTACTGGGGCCGGTTTTAAGTGTGGTGTGGCATTCAATGGCAGATAAAACATCTGTGTCCCGCACAGAAAATATCGTCTCGGCAAACACCCTTGACAGCCGTTGGTGCAGCAAGAAAGGGTGTCTCCTTTCTGATTCGTCAAGCTCCATATCGCAGGTTTTCGCATATAAAAGCATATCGTTTGGCCGCATAACCGCGCTTATATCATGGAGAAGCCCGGCTAAAATGCTTTTACCTGGATCGAGATTAAATTCCCCGGCTATTAACGCGTTAGTCTTTGCCACCTGACGTACGTGTGTCAGTGTTTTATCCTTGCCATTGATGCTGTAAAATGCCTCAATTCGAACTTCCAGACTGCCATCCGGTATGTTCAGCTTGATGTAAGGGAAATCTTGTATGTTCATCTAAAGCCTTCTTCCCATTGGAAATAGATGGGCACTAATGGGCAGCGGCAATCCATCCCAGTCCCGGCATGTTTAGTTATTCGTCTCCCAATATACCACCGTGAGCTGTGATAAAGGCCAAAGCAAAGGGTATGTCAACCTTTACTCCTTGGATATCGAGAGCCTTCAGATCCAAGCCTTCCATCAAGGCTCCCCTAAGATTCGCACCTTCCAGCTTAGTATGGCTGAGATTAGCGCGGGAAAGATTTGCCCCTTCGAAATTCACTTTTTTCAGATTGCACCCGGTCAAATCAGCTTCATTGAAATTAACTTCCTGTAAATCCTGTCCACTTAAGTTGTGATTCGTTAGATTAACGTAAGACCAGTCACCACCCTCGATGGTGCAGCTAAACAGTGCCGTCTCGCTAAAATCACTGCCCAACAACCTGCAGCCCAAGAAAGCAACATCAAACATAGAGGTATTGCCGAAGCGACAGTTGATAAAACTTGTTGTCCGATGCCTGGAGCCACCTAAAGTCGAGTCGTTAAAGGTGCATTCCTCAAACCAAGAGGTGGTTGTGCTGCATTCCTGCATTGAGACGTCTTGAAAGGTGCATCTTTCAAATTTACAGTTGTGCAAATGAGCCCCATCAAAGGAACTATGGATAAAATCTATTTCAATGAATGTTTTGTTGGTTAGTGTTTGGTTGTTGAAGTTATGATTACTCAAGCTGTTCACTCCCGCGATTGTCCTAACCCCACATCCCAAGCGGCAGGTTTTCATGTATACATCCAAACAAACCGTGATCTGATACCAAGTAACGATTCAATTTCCCGGTTTTTGGATAATTACTTCTTCTGTTTAGCCTGTTTTGGTGCTCACAAGACAATCACCTCTGTTTCGCCCAGTATGAGGGAGCACTAATGTGGCTTCCCACATAATTACACACCCTCCTTCACCGGCAGACGCAGATTCCCCTTTTATTTCAAGGACTGCGTGTCCCGGGATCGAATATATAGTTACTTCGTAACCAATTTGTGGTTGTGGAGTTTCTCGGACCGTGAAATCAATTCATGGGTTTCACATCAGTGCATCACGAAATCGAATGCGGTAATGGAGGTATTTTTTTATGTATCAAGACTCTCGTTTTTTAAAATGGTTTGGGATTATTATGATCGCCGGCCTGATAGGTGCGGTTGGTGCCTATTTATTGAAATCGGGGATAGCGGGTTTAAATGCCATTAATCCGCTGCCTGTATGGATGGGACCTACTGCGGCTGGCCTGTGCATGGCACTGATTACTCATTGGGATAAGCGAATCTTAGGCAGCGGTGCCAAGCAGTTTGTAAAAGCACTTTCGGAGGAGGACACGGATTTTTCGTTAACGACCGCCTTCAGCAAATTGGTCAGTACTGTGGCTACTTTGGGATTCGGTGCCAGCGGGGGCACTGAAGGCCCTGCGTTGATGATCGGCGCTTGGTTAGGCGGAGGAATAAACAAAT
>JAAYQZ010000128.1 GCA_012519025.1 Bacillota bacterium | reverse complement strand
TCAGCGTATTTGAATTTGACACCGGGACGCTCATCACGATCGTCTAATACCACTTCGACACCGGCTTCGCTTAGCTTTTCGTACAACATGTCCACAGCAGCTCTTTGTTCCTCATCACGATAGCTGACCGGCACAATGGCGCACTGGAAAGGTGCGACAGTCATCGGCCAGCAGATCCCATCTTCATCATTATGCTGCTCTACTACAGCGGCCACAGTCCGAGTAACACCTATACCGTAACAGCCCATTAATATTGGATGTTCTTGACCCTTCTCGTCTAAAAACACAGCTTTTAAATCTTCACTGTATTTAGTCCCCAATTTGAAAACCTGGCCGACTTCAATTCCTCTGGCACCCAGCAAAGTGCCATTACCACACGGACAAGGATCACCCGGCCTTGCTGTGCGGATATCGGCAATGATATCGGGTGTAAAATCCCGACCCGGGTTAATTCCTTTGATATGGATATCCACGGCATTGCCGCCGCTGATAGCATTTTCCATTTCCATAACAGCATGATCCGCTATGATCTTACAATTGTTCAGACCAACCGGCCCGGCAAATCCCCGGGGTGCTTTAGTCACTTCCGCTATAACTTCCTCATCGGCAAGTTCAAGCTCCATAAGTCCAACGGCCCGGGCTAGTTTGATCTCATTTACATCATGATCACCTCGGACTAAAGCCGCCACCGCGGTGTCACGGCCTTTGTAAATGAGTGTTTTGATCATGTGACTTGCAGGCCGTTGAAAGAACTCTTCGAGTTCTTCCACTGTACGCACTTCAGGGGTCTCTACGGAAGTGAGAGGTTCAAGTTCATTGGATTTGCCCTTGGGCACAGCAACTGCTTCTGCTTTTTCCACGTTAGCTGCATAATCGCAATCAGAGCAGTACACAATTTCTGCTTCTCCCGCTTCTGCCAAAGCCATATACTCGTGGGTCATATTGCCCCCGATGGCACCTGGATCAGCCTCTACAGGTCTAGCATTTAGACCGCAGCGTTGGAAAATTTTCGCATACGCATGATACATCTTCCAGTAGCTGTCATCCAGCCCTTCCTCATCTTGATCAAAAGAATAAAGATCCTTCATGATAAATTCTCTACCCCGCATAACGCCAAACCGAGGCCGAATTTCATCTCTATATTTGTTTTGAATTTGATACAGCAACACCGGCATCTGCCGATAAGAACTAATCTCTGTCCGCATCAACGCTGTTATAATCTCTTCATGGGTGGGACCTAAGCAAAACTGTCTACCATGTCGATCTTTTAGCTTGAACATTTCATCGCCATAATCATCCCAGCGTCCTGTCTCATGCCACAGTTCTGCCGGCTGCAAAATGGGGAGCAGTACTTCTTGTCCACCGGCTTTATTCATTTCTTCCCGTATTATCGTCTCAACTTTTTGTAAAACCCGCAGGCCCAAAGGCAGATAAGTATAAATCCCCGTCGAGGCTCTTCTCATAAGTCCTGCTCTCAGCATAAGTTTGTGGCTGGCAATTTCCGCCTCTGCCGGCACTTCCCGGAGAGTCGGAGCAAAAATCGTGGACATTTTCATAACATGCACCCCCGAAATAAGGGCCGATTAAAAAAGGACTGTATTATGGCCCTTACAGTTCCATCTATTGTTCTGCTTCTGCTTCTACTGCTTTAACTAAGGCATCGACGCCGTCGGCCGCCGGAAATGACCCAACTACCTTACCCCGACGAAACAGCACTACATTGTCTTTACCGGCCGCAATGCCAAAATCAGCATCCTTGGCCTCACCGGGTCCGTTGACAGGACATCCCATCACGGCGACCCGCAGTGGGGCATGTACATGCTGCAGCCGTTTTTCCACAGCCTCCGCCATACTGATTAAATCCACTTGGCAGCGGCCGCAGGTGGGGCAAGAGATGAACTCGATTCCCCTTTGCCGAAGTCCCAAGGATCTTAAGATACTGTATCCTACTTCGACTTCTTCGACCGGATCACCTGTCAAAGATATCCTTAAAGTGTCACCTATACCAATGGCAAGTATGATTCCCAGGCCAACAGAAGACTTAATTGTTCCATGAAAAGGGGTACCTGCCTCAGTGATTCCCAAATGCAGCGGGTAGTTCACTCGCTCTGCCATTAATTGATAAGCAGACACCGTTGTGGGTACATCAGAAGCTTTAAGTGAGATAACAATGTCTTCAAAACAAAGTTTTTCTAATATATGCACATGCTGAAGGGCACTTTCCACAAGGGCCATCGGCACTCGACCACCATGTTTTTCAATCACAGACCGAGCTAAAGAACCAGCGTTGACACCGATTCGTATGGGCACCGATCTTTCTTTTGCCAAAGATACAACTGCTTCAACTCGTTTTTGTTCCCCTATATTGCCTGGATTAATTCTCAGTTTACTAACACCGGCCTCTATAGCTTGGAGCGCTAACTTGTAATCAAAATGGATATCGGCAACTATTGGTACTGCCGCCTCTTGGCAGATATTTTTCAAAGATGCCGCTGCCTTTTCATCAAGTACCGCAACCCTCACAAGCTCACAGCCGGCTTCAACAAGTGCATCAATTTGCGCCAAAGTAGCGCGGATATCGCGGGTGTCTGTATTAGTCATGGACTGTACAACTATAGGTGCTCCACCACCCATGGCTAATCCGTTAATGTCCACAGTCCGCGTGGTGTTTCGTTTTACAATCTTTGATGTTATAGAAAGCAGTGCCTCATCCATCATGCCATTAAATTCATCAAACACGAGCTTCGCCCTTCCTAACCTTTCCTAATTTATCCAAATATATCCAAACGCAAAAGATCCTTATATGTTGCAAACAGCATAAGCAGTAAGAGAAAAGCCAAACCGATAAACTGCACTGCTCCCTTTTGCTCCGGTTCTAAAGGACGCCCCCTTACTGCTTCCCAAATAAGCAAAAACAACCAGCCACCGTCAAGCACGGGGATGGGGAGAAAATTAAACAGTCCCAAGTTTACACTAAGCACACCCGCGATGAACAGCACAAAGAAAAATCCCTGGTTGGCTGATTCACCAACCAACTGAAAGATACCAATCGGACCCGCTATGTCAGGTTTGACCTTACCTGTGACCATTCTAAATAAGGATGAGACTATATCTTTGGATATAAGCCAGGTTCTTTGTATCCCATGATTTAAGGCCGTAAATGGTGACTCCCGGGTCTTTTCCACCATCCCCACCCCGAGGCGAGCGCGGTTTAAGTTTGGATCTAAAGCCGGCGTAATAGCAAGCTGAATGGTATGGGCCTCTCTTACAATTACCAAAGTGATCTCTTTTCCATCCAGATCGGCAACAATTTGATTGATGTCCTGTACTGAATGGACGCGGGTTCCAGCTACATGAGTAATTTCATCGCCCGGCAAAAGACGAGCCACCTCGGCCGGGGAGCCTGGTTCTATTGTCTGCACGGTGGGTGGAATTACAGCAAGTCCTGTATATAAAGCAAAAATAATCACAGCCAGTACGAAATTCATCACAGGGCCGGCGGCAATAACTGCAAGACGCTGCCAAAGCGGTTTATTGTTGAAACTTCTTTCATCATCATCAGGGATTATATCAGTTTCGTCTTCAGGAATATCCATTCCGGCAAGTTTTACAAAACCACCCAATGGCAGCCATCTGATGCTGTAGGCTGTTTCCTTGCCCCTTCGTTTGAACAAGACGGGCCCAAACCCCAAAGCAAATTCATGTACTTTAACCCCCACCGCTTTGGCGATGAGAAAGTGACCCAGTTCATGGAAAAAAACCGTGGGACCAAGTACTATGATAAAAGCAAACAGCAGATTCAAAAGCGCTCACCCTTTCAGCCGTTAAGCCGATTAATGTGCAGAGCACAATCTTTGCGTGCTGTACTATCCATTTCCAGTATGTCATGAAGGTCGGGTTCTGACACATTTTGATGTCCCTGTAAAACCTCATTAACCACCCGGGGGATATCCATAAACCCAATTTGTCCCTTTAAAAAAGCTTCGACTGCTGCCTCATTAGCAGCGTTAAGCACTGTGGGATAAGTCCCCCCGGCCTTAAGCACGTCAAAAGCTAAACCTAAACATGGAAATCTTTGCATGTCCGGTTCTTCAAACTCCAGACTGCCTATTTCCGCCAGGGACAATAAAGGCACTGGTGAGTTGCTGCGTTTTGGGTAAGTAAGGGCATATTGAATCGGCAAACGCATATCAGGAACACCTAACTGTGCAAGGACACTGCCGTCAATCAACTCAATTAGAGAATGTATGATGCTTTGAGGATGAATAACAACATCGATTCTGGTACCCGGCAATCCAAAGAGCCAATGGGCTTCGATAACTTCAAGGCCCTTGTTCATCAGTGTCGCCGAATCGATGGTCACTTTATCGCCCATGTTCCATGTTGGATGGTCCAAAGCCTGTTTGGGGGTCATCTGTTCCAATTCCTGCGCGGTATTTTTTCGAAACGGACCACCGGAAGCGGTTAGGATGATCTTTTGTAAATAATCATCTTCCACACCCTGCAGACATTGAAAAATAGCATTGTGTTCACTGTCCACCGGCAAAATACGCACATTGTGTTCCTTGACTGCCTGCATGATGATACTGCCGGCAGCAACCAAAGTCTCTTTATTGGCTAGAGCGACATCCTTACCTGCTTTTATAGCGGCAAGTGTCGGACGAATCCCTTGGGACCCCACTACAGCATTGAGCACAAGATCCACATCATCGCGTTCCACCATAGCCTGTAGACCGCTTTGCCCGGAAAGCAGCTCCACTTCCGGCAGTTCCCTGCCCTTTAACTCATCAGTCAGCGAAAAGGCAGCAAGACTTGCAGTTTCGGGTTTAAACTGACGGATCTGTGTTTCCAAAAGATCAATATTTGTCCCCGCGGCCAGCCCCACGACCTGAAACTCATCAGGCATGCGGCTGATGACATCCAAAGCCTGGGTGCCGATGGAACCTGTGGAACCCAAAATAACTATTCCCCGCATCTTATATCCACCTCATTAGACACTTAATATCTACTCTTTCGTCCAAGCAGGAATAAAAATGGCCACCATTACAGCTTTTAAGATCACCATCACGATGGGACCGAGAATAAATCCGCTGAAGCCGAGAAATTGGGCTCCCAAATAGATAGCCACCAGTGAGGTCAAAGGGTGCAGCCCTAATTGGGCCCCCATAATGCGCGGTTCGGCCAACTGCCGCGTCACCAATGTAACACCTTGTATGGCGGTCAACCAGATGGCATGCCGGAAGTCACCTATAAAAAGGTGATATATGGTCAAAGGAACAAATACCCCACCGGGCCCTGTCATAGGTATGAAGTCCAAGATTGCAACAAGCAGGCCCAAAAGCCATGCATAGCGGATCTTCAGTATCGTTAACCCGATGACGGCAATAGAACCCGATAAAGAGATCAGCATCAGCTGGGACCGAAAATAGCCAAAAATACCGTTACCGACCTGTTCTTTAATTTCTTCGGCCTCAGGTCGCCAGCGTTTTGGGATCAAGTCCATTAAAGATCGAGCAAACACCCGCCGATCCCGGCTTATAAAAAATGTAGCAATACTTGCTATGATCAAAGTAAACAAAAACGACGGCAGCCCACCAATCGCGCTTAAAAAATGTGAGGCGAGCATGCGAATAGTGTCTGCTACTTGATCAAAATCCGGTCGCACCATCTCTAAGATGGGCGCGGGGGTGTCATGAAACAGCAAGATATACCAATTTTTCGCCCATTCAATAATACTGCCAAGCAGCTCATCCCAGTACCTGCGGTAGCGCGGTAAAAGCGAAACAAGGTGGGTCAGCTCAGCGGTCAAATTAGTAACCACTAGAGTCAACAGCAGTATGACTACTGCTAAAAATAGAAGCAGAACCACAGATACTGCAATACCGCGAGGGCACTTTAGATTATTCTCTAAAAGATTCACGAATGGATCTATCAGCGCTGCAATCAAAATGGCAAGTATGAAAGGGGCAAAATAACTAAGCAGATATTTAGTGCCGAACAAAATCAATATC
>JAAYQZ010000016.1 GCA_012519025.1 Bacillota bacterium | reverse complement strand
TTATTTCCCGAATAGTATTCAACAAAGCCCTGCGAGCGACGGTGGATGCGGCAATATCAAGAATAACTAATTCATCTGCACCGGCGGCATCGTAAAAAACCGCATGTTCCACAGGGTCTCCCATATCTTCCAAAGAAGCGAAGTTAACTCCTTTGACGACGCGGCCGTCGCGAACATCCAAACAGGGGAGTATTCGCTTAAAATTCATCATTTCACCCACTCCCGGAAGCTTGTATGGCTTCTTCCAAGGTAAACTGATTGGTGTAAAGGGCCTGCCCGATAATTGCACCTATGATATCAGGTTTTGCGAGCCTAACGATGTCTTTTATATCCTTGGTTGTGCTCACACCCCCGCTGGCTATTACATTTACCCCTAGTGAGGTCATTTCAACCAAGGCTTCCAAGTTGGGTCCACTCAACATACCGTCCCGGGCAATGTCCGTGAAAATGATCTCCTGAATCCCTACATCTCTCATTCGTTTGGCCAATTCCACGGCTCTGATCTTGGTGCCTTCCACCCAACCTCGCACAGCAGCATACCCATCACGGGCATCAATTCCAACGATAATACGGCCGGGATACAGCTCTGCAGCTTCAGTTACCAACCTGGGATCTTCACAGGCCGCGGTGCCTAAGATGGCATACTTGGCCCCCGCCTGTAAGATGAGTTCAATTGTATTTATACTGCGAATCCCGCCTCCTACTTCCACCGTCATGTCCACGGAACGGCAGATGTTTTTTACGATGTCTAAATTCGCCGGTTTTCCCCCAAAGGCACCATCCAAATCAATTACGTGCAGCCTTTTGGCACCTCTGTTTTGAAAATCCCGGGCAACTTCCACCGGTTCGTGGGAATAGACGGTTTCACGATGGCTTTGACCCTGCTTTAACCTAACACACCGTCCGTCTTTTAGATCAATCGCCGGTATAATCTGGAATGTCATGTTTTCGCCCTTTCTAAGCCAAAAAGCCTTTAGTAGATAAAATTCCTTCGATGCGATCATCCACTGCACAGGCTAAGGCCAATGCCCGGGCAACTGCCTTGAAAGCAGCTTCGAGAATATGATGTGCATTCCTGCCGGCAAGCTGCCGAATATGCAAAGTCATTCCGGCGTTAAAAGCAAATGCTCTAAAAAATTCTTCTCCCAAAACCGTGGGAAATGTGCCCAGCATCTCGTTGGGTAAATCCCAGTCTAAAGCCAAATAGGGCCTGCCGCTGATATCTATTGACGCCATCATTAGGGCTTCGTCCATAGGTACCAAGGCAGTGCCAAATCGGGTTATTGCTGTTTTATCGCCTAAAGCCTCTGCCAATGCCTGCCCTAAAACTATGCCCACATCTTCCACTGTGTGATGGGCATCCACTTCTAAATCTCCTTCAGCATCGACTTTAAGATCGAAAAATCCGTGTTTGGCAAAAGCCGTGAGCATGTGATCGAAGAATCCAACCCCTGTGCTGATACGGCTTAAACCCTTCCCATCAACAATCAGCTCCACCTGGATGTTGGTCTCTTTTGTTACTCGGGTAATCTTCCCTAAACGCACTTTGCATCCTCCTTGCCCGGCTTATCTGTTCCTTCAGCTGTCCACCTTATCAGGGCGCTCAGTATCAAGCCGCACACTAACAGCACCGGCATGGGCATCAAGCCCCTCAATGGATGCCAGCCTGACTGCATGGGGCCCGAATTTTTCCAATCCCTCTTCAGTGTAGCTGATAATGCTGCTTCGCTTAACAAAGTCCTCCACACCCAATGGTGAGGAAAACCGGGCCGTACCGTTTGTCGGCAGAACATGATTGGGTCCTGCCACATAGTCGCCTATTGGTTCAGAGGCCCAGTGCCCCAAAAATATCGCGCCAGCATGCCGAATTAAGTGCAACAGCCTCCAAGGATCAGCAACACAGAGCTCAAGATGCTCCGGTGCAATCACATTCGACCAATTGGCTGCTTGTGTGAGATCTTCGCATACTAAGATTAAACCATGTCTTTCCAGCGACTTGGCGGCAGTCGTTTTGCGCCCCAATGCTTTGAGCTGTTTGGTTAGCTCATCTGCAACTGCCTCAGCCAAGCAGTGTGAATCTGTAAGCAAGATTGCAGCGGCTTCCGGATCATGCTCTGCCTGGGACAGTAAATCTGCGGCTGTGTATTTTGCATTTGCAGTTTCATCGGCTATAACAGTTATTTCGCTGGGACCGGCAAGACTTTCAATCCCTACCCTGCCAAAAACCATTTGCTTAGCCAATGTAACATAAATATTGCCTGGGCCTACAATTTTGTCTACAGATGCAATGCTGTCTGTACCATAAGCAAGTGCGGCAACAGCTTGGGCGCCTCCCAATTTCAGCACCCGATGGATACCGGCAATGCGGGCTGCTGCCAAAATATGAGGATTCATAACACCGTCAGATCCTACAGGAGAGGTCATAACAATTTCCCTCACACCGGCAACCCGTGCGGGCACTCCACACATTAAGACAGTGGATACCAACGGTGCACTGCCCCCAGGTACGTAGATACCGACTTTATCCAAGGGGGTAATCCTTTGGCCCAGGATGATACCCAATGGTTCTTCCAGCACCCAACCCTTAGGCATTTGCTGTGCATGATATCTATGGATGTTTGTATGGGCAATTTTCAGTGATTCCATGAATTCCGGCGACACTTTTTCTAGCGCCTGGTCCCACTCTGCTTCACTGACCCAAAATTGATCTCGCTCAAGCTGAGCACCATCCAGTTTTAAAGCATACTTACTAACAGCAGCATCGCCTCGGTTTTTCACATCATCAAGAATACGGCGCACTGCCTGTCTGGGGCTCAAAGATTCGCCCCAGATAGTTTTGGTGCGGGCGGAAGCTTCCTCAGTGACTTCTGCTTCATCAAGAAAAGGACGGGTTAATAGGGCCCGAATTTCATCTTCTCCTGTTTCCCAGGCCTTAATTATTCGCACAGTTATCCCTCCTGCCCGGCATTTTGTGTTTGTAAAGCCTTTTGCAGCCTTCTCATCAGCTGACAAATGCTTGTGTGCTTAACTTTATAGCTCACCTGGTTTGCTATCAGTCTAGCTGATACCCGCGCCACTTCCGCAATGGGGATGAGGCCATTTTCCAAAAGTGTTGTACCCGTCTCGGTTATATCCACTATGGCATCGGCCAGTCCTACGATGGGGCCCAGTTCAACAGATCCATTCAGCTTCACTACTTCTGCTTGGATGCCGTGTCGATTAAAATATTCAGTGGTAATGAACGGAAAGGTTGTGGCCACCCGGGAGTTAAAATCAAGTTCTTTCACATCCGAGATACCTGATGCTTCAGGAACCGCAACGATCAAAGAACATTGACCGAATTTCAGATCCATCAATTCTGCTACATCCTTACCGCCTTCCAGCAAAGTATCTTTGCCAACAACTCCTAAATCTGCAGCACCGTATTCCACGTATGTGGGAACATCACTGGGTTTGGATAACAAGAACCTCCATTTAGTCCCAGGGACAGATATAATCAGTCGGCGCGATGGTGCCTTCAGTGCACTGCAGTCAATTCCGCCTTTTTCCAGTATGGTCATGGTATATTTTTGTAGGCGGCCTTTGGGGATCGCAATAGTTAGGGGAATATTTTTATCCAAGCCATTCTCCCCTTTCCAAAATGGTAATCAGCTTCTGCAGATCCACAGTCTGCCAACCCATCTTCCCATGCCAAACCTTTATTGCATCGGAAGCCAGTGGTACAACAATCCATTGATGCCCCATAGTCCGGGCATAATCAACCACCTGCGTAGGGTCCATACAAGGCTCCCTTGCCACTACATCCAACTCCACGATGAAACCATGTTTGCGCAGTGTTTTTGATAAAAGCCATCCTTGTCTTGCTGCATCTTGATAATATGTGCAAAGGACCTTTTTATCGGATGTTTCCGGCCACGCGTTTTGCCGACTTATGGCAAGCATCAGCCGTTCCACACCTAATGCAAACCCAGTAGCCGGACAATCGTAACCAAACTGGCTGATCAGATTATCATAGCGGCCGCCGGTGCCGATGGTAAAGCCCATATCTGCCGTATAGGCCTCAAGGACCATGCCTGTGTAGTATTCAATATCCTTAACCATGCCCAGATCGATTTGAACCCACTGGACCACATCAAAGGCCCCCAGGAGTTCATAAATAGCTTGCAGATCGTGAACAGCTTTTTGAGAGATGGGATTTGTTACCGCTTTTAAGGCCTCTGCCAAGATGTCCTTACCGCCCCTTAAGTGTGGCAGCATTTCCAGCAGTTTTTTGTCAGCTTCCGCTAAGTTGGAGTCTGCCATAAACTCACCCAAGGCTACGTAATCTTTTTTGAGCAGTGCGGTTCGTATGCGGCGGCGCTCCGAATTTGACAATCTTCCGTGTTCAAGTATACCGTTGTAAAAATCCACATGCCCGATGTCAATGCGAAAATCTTTTAACCCCACGGCCTTGAGGGCCTGCACTGCAAGGGCAATAGTTTCCGCATCAGCGCGATAACTGCTGCTGCCGACCAGTTCCACTCCAGCCTGATAAAACTCCCGTCTGCGGCCGGCATGGGGTTCTGCATACCGAAACACATTGGCACTGTAGCAAAGACGAATCGGTTTTGGCTCTTCCTTGAGCCGTGCAGCGACTAATCTTGCAACCGGTGTAGTGGCATCAGGCCTAAGCGCGATGAGTTCTCCCTCTTTTTCAAAAAAACGATAAAGATTATCGCCCGGCCCAAGGGCTCCCTCTGCTGTAACAACACTTTGATACTCCATGGTCGGGGTAACAATTTCCTGATAGTTCCAGCAGGCGAACAGCTCAAGCAGTGTTTCCTCTATCCATCTTTTGTGTCGCGCATCCTTTGGCAAAAAATCCTTAGTGCCTCTAGGAGTTTTCAGTGTCGATTCAGCCATAGCTCATCCCTTCCCCACAGTGAACTATTCCCATTCAATAGTGGCCGGCGGCTTGCTGCTTATGTCGTAGACAACTCGATTTACCCCCTGCACCTCTGCCATGATCCTGTGGGAAATTCGCTCAAGCACATCAAAGGGAATCTTTGCCCAATCAGCCACCATACCGTCACGACTATTCACCGCTCTGATACCCACCGTATACCCGTAGGCCCGCTTCGATTCCTGCACACCCACTGTACGTACATCGGTCAAAACCGCAAAATACTGCCAGATCTTTTCGGCAAGACCCGCTTCGCGAACTCCATCCCGCAAGATAAAATCAGCATCTCGCAAGATTGCGAGTCTTGACTCATTGACCTCTCCAATTATCCGCACTGCCAAACCCGGTCCGGGAAAAGGTTGTCGCCAAACCAGATGTTTCGGCAGGTCCAAAAGCTCCCCAACTTCCCGCACTTCCTCTTTAAAAAGCCAGCGCAAGGGTTCGATTAACCCAAGTTCCATATCATCGGGTAGCCCGCCTACGTTGTGGTGGGACTTAACCAAAGCACCCTCTTCTTGACCACTCTCCACAACATCGGGATAAACTGTTCCTTGGACAAGATATTTACTGGAGCCCACTCGCCTGGCTTCCCTTTCAAAAGTGCGGATAAATTCATGACCGATGATTTTACGTTTTTCTTCAGGATCGATCACTCCCTGAAGCAGTTTAAGAAAGCGCTCTCCGGCATCAACCGTCCGGAAGTTTTCACCGAACAGTGGTGCAAAGTTTTCCTTTACTTCACGAACTTCGTTCTTGCGCATCAAGCCGTTGTCAACAAATATGGTGTGAAGCTGGCTGCCGACGGCTTTTTGTACAAGGGCCGCTGCAACGGTAGAGTCCACCCCACCGGAAAGACCGCAAATAACCGGGGCATCTTGGACTTTTGCCTTGATTTCACTAATACAGTGATCAGCAAAAGCATTCATTGTCCAGGTGGGTTCAGCCTGACACATCTCATAGATAAAAGATTGAAATTCAGTGCATTCTGCCCGACTATCGTCGTTGGGAAGCCCCCTAAGTTTGCAAATCTGTTCATGGTGTTCATCTCCCACAACACTTATGGGCCACTCACCTAATGCTAAAACAGGGAGTTTCGTTTTAAGTAAATCCTGCACCAGCTTTTCCCTTGACTCGTCAAAAGAGGGAGGCTGACCCACTAATATTACACCTAAAGGTTTAGCTTTCAAAATGCGCTGGAGGGACGTTTGTCCCGAATATATCTCAGCGTAGACCTTCAGAGCCCGAACACGCCTTGCTACTAAATAATTGCCCTGTCCTCCAAAATCCAGGACAATGATCTTGTTATCCGTCAGCCGACGGCCTGTCATTTCATGCCACCTCATCTCACCAATACTATTTGTATACTTCCGGCTTCAAAACCCCGATATAAGGTAGATTCCGGTAAAGCTCATTGTAGTCCAGCCCATAGCCGACAACAAACTCATCGGGTATGGTAAAACCATTGTAATCAGTCGTCACGTTCACAGCCCTGCGGGCGGGCTTATCCAGCAAGGTTGCAATTTTGATGCTGGCCGGCCGCCGTGATTCCAGATTATCAATTAAGTAGTTGAGGGTGAGGCCGGTATCAACGATATCTTCAACAATAAGTACATGCCGATGGCTTATGGAAGCATCCAAATCCTGCAGGATCCTGACAACTCCCGATGTCTTGGTGCCGACACCATAGCTTGATATGGCCATAAAGTCTATAGTCAGAGGGATAGGAATATGACGGGTCAAGTCTGCCATGAAATGCATAGCACCCTTTAAAATGCAGATTGCCACAAGATCCTTGCCTTTGTAATCTCGGGAAATCTCCTGACCCAGCTCTGCTACTCTTTGTTGAATCTCTTCTTCTGTTAGCAATACCTTCAGTAAATCATCTTGCACAATTTTGCCTCCTTCTGCTCGATTCTGGGGTATTTAGTTTGCCGCAGATATCTTACCCGAGTTTGCCCACCAGGCAAAACCGCCTGCTAAAACCATCAAACCTTATATTTTTGCCTATTTGGGTACTTTTCCCCATTGATAACAAAAACCCTGCGTGTCGCGGCAGGTTCGTGCAAATTGAGGGGCAAAAGCCTCAATATATGCAAAAAGAGGCCCTTCTGAGCTTGAAGGACCTCTACAAGTGCTTTCGCATTAAAGCATTTACATCATACCTGGCATGCCGCCCATTCCACCGGCACCACCGGGCATCATATCTTCTTCCTCGTCTGGGTGATCTGCAATCAGTGTCTCGGTGGTCAACAGCATACCGGCAATACTAGCGGCATTCTGAAGAGCACTTCTGGCGACCATGGCAGGATCCACAATACCGGCTTCCAGCATATCGACGTATTCATCGGTAACTGCATTGAGCCCAAAACCTGTTTTGAGAGTCTTGGTTTTCTCTACAACAACAGCACCCTCGAGTCCTGCGTTGGCTGCAATTAAACGCAAGGGCTCAGCTAAGGCTCTGCGCACGATATCGACACCGGTGCGGACATCACCTTGGGCGTCAAGGCTATCAAGTGCATTGATGGCATTAAGCAAAGTTACTCCACCACCGGGGACGATTCCTTCTTCCACCGCCGCACGGGTGGCGGAAAGAGCATCCTCAATCCGGTGTTTGACTTCTTTAAGCTCAGTTTCAGTTGCAGCGCCTACCTTAATTACAGCAACACCACCGGCTAGTTTGGCCAAACGCTCCTGCAGCTTTTCCCGATCATAATCAGAGTCCGTGTCATCGATCTGCACCCGAATCTGACCGATGCGGCCTTTAATATCGGCAGCTTCGCCTTTACCGTCGACGACGGTGGTTTCTTCTTTGGTGACAATAACCTGGCGAGCGGAACCCAATTGATCTAAGGAAGTGTTCTCAAGCCTTAGGCCGAGTTCTTCACTGATTACGGTTCCACCGGTAACTACGGCGATATCATCGAGCATAGCCTTACGGCGATCGCCGAACCCGGGAGCCTTGACTGCAGCAACGTTCAACGTACCGCGCAGTTTGTTAACTACCAGCGTAGCTAGGGCTTCCCCTTCGATATCTTCAGCAATGATCAGAAGCGGATTACCGGTTTGAATTGTTTTTTCCAGCACAGGCAGTAAATCTTGAACCGCAGTGATCTTGCGGTCAGTAATCAAAATATACGGGTCTTCAAGTACCGCTTCCATACGCTCAGGGTCAGTAACCATGTATGGGGAGATGTAGCCGCGGTCAAACTGCATACCCTCTACTACTTCCAAGTCAGTACCAAAGGTCTGACCTTCTTCAACAGTGATAACACCGTCTTTGCCGACCTTTTCCATGGCTTCGGCAATCAGCTCACCAATAGCCGCATCATCTGCGGAGATGGCTGCAACTTGGGCAATGGCCTCACGGGTCTCAACCTGTTTTGCATTGCTTCTGATGTAATCTACGGCTGACCCAACAGCTTTTTCAATACCC
>JAAYQZ010000127.1 GCA_012519025.1 Bacillota bacterium | reverse complement strand
TTTGCATAAAAAGTCCCACCCTGGTCCGCGTTCTCTTTAAGTGAGTAGAGGCGTGGTGGGCTGTTGGCTCCAAGGGGGTCTTTGGTGCAATGAGGTTATAGCTACTCCCGGTAAAAAGCATAATATCGGGCAAATTGGGGATTTATTCCTTTGCAACGGCAACCTCGGGCAAAGCGGAGATACCCTCCAACCTGTCTTTATTATAGCTTAGGTTAATTTTCATCTGCCGCTCAAAGGCCCCAAAATTTCGGTACACCCTTCCACTAACCTTTGTAAATTCTGGCATATCACCACAACGCCTTAGGTTGTCACCAACTGTACTCAGCTTGTTTTCCACTAGTTGAGCTACAGGATAACGTTCGACAAAAGGCAGTTTGTAGTGGTCTATGAAACCTACTTTTAGTGAACGTAAAAAACCCTTGTAGTTTTCTTCAGCATGTCTTCTTTTCCACTTGGACTCGGGTCTTTTACAATCATAATCCTGCATCCACCTTAGAACATCCCCCTTGAGACGCCCATATAGTCCATCTGATATTATTGACAAGTCTAGATCGGATGTGGCCCCGAATTTGCGACCGAAATCATTACCCATACTAAACCCTATTCGACCACTCCCTATCATCGTTATACACTTCGGGTCAATGTCCAAGTGCTCACCAAGCCACTCGCGCATTGCTTCAAACAGTGCAGGCGTTTGCCGAAACGCATAGGGAATGCCTTCACTTAGCCACAACCTGGTTATCCAGTCAAATTCGTTTTCAGGAATTTGACAAAGTACATCCCGAAAAGTATTTGGGTTAGGCATACTAGATTTCAATTTCTGGATTTCAGCCGACGGAACTGGAAAACCCATTAATCTCTCTCCCTTGCATATATTAATACCCTCTTTGGATGTCTGGCGTTCTCTATCATGTCGCTGATATAGGTTGCCCTTTCTCGTATTGCCTTTCGACTTTTCAAACTTGGATTTTGAGGCGCAGGGTATTTCAAACAAGCAATAATATAACAGGCATCCTCTAAACTTAGCGATTCTAAGTCATATTCAAGCCGGATACACATTTGCATGATTCCATTTCCGCGCCAACCATAATAGGCACGCAAAATGTATAGACGAGCAATCTTGTCTTTCGAGAACATGCTCGAAAGAAGAGTTGCAAGTAGCGCTTCCCTTAGCTTACGCCTAAAATTCTGTTTCCTATCGTTAGTGTAGGTTCTGATCAATTGTTGCTCGATGGTACTGGCCCCTTGAACAATGCACCCCGCCCGAACGTTGCATAATAATGCCCGTATGATGCTCCGGAAATCCAATCCTTTGTGATTCAAGAAACGCCTGTCTTCCCCGGCAATCAGTGCAATTACTAAAACCGGTGGAATGCGGTCCAATTCCTCCACGCTTCTGTCAATATCCCGCTGGATATGGTTGCTGAGATTACACCACTGTAAACCCAATGACCATCTAGCAATGAGCCGTACCAAACAGCTTGTGATGGCAGCCATAGTTGTTGACGCTCCTCTATCAAATAGCGTTCGGAAACAGGTTCATTTACAATCCAGCTACATTTAATCTCCATTTTATCAGGCAAAGCCATCATGCAGGCAGCGCCTGTGCTTATCAGCACCGCGCCTACACTTTTCTATAAGGGCCAAGTGTATTTTAGAACGTAATTATTTCATTGAAGGTTCTAATGGCAAAACTATCCGTCATACCGGATATGTAGTCGATTATCGCCTTCTTATACTGGCGTTTATCCGTAATGTCGTAGATCCAATTCGTCTTTACTGCGCTTGAATGTTTTTCAAGCCAATCTCCGAAGAACTGAGATGTAAGGGGGTATCTGTGAAGAGCCCTGATATCCGTTAAACTGTCATTCCCGTTCCACATGATGAGAAGCTTGTCAAAAATGGAATGAAGGATAACCTCCGCGTGATTCTTAAATATCTCCAACCGAGGGTGGTTGTAAATATAGCTTTGGCTAAATGCCTTAAGCACCTCCAAAAGTTCTAAGAATTCCTCGGAAAAAGTTAGACCTGAATCGGGATTGCTCTGGCTGCACAAATCAATCATAAATTTATGCATGAGAAACGTATTGGTAACATCTCTCACCCGAATATGCTTACCTAAAGCATATTTAACCCGGCGTACCAACTCTTTATGAAGGTCTCCGTCTAGAATACCTAGCCCGGCAGCGTCCTCTATGTCTCTGCCGTAGTAAGATACTTTATCAGCAATCTTTACTACACAGCCTTCCCAGGTATAGGGTTCATATTGAGCAGGTTTGGTAATGCTCTCAAGGTCGATATATTCCGTTCGGGGAAAAGTCGCACGGGTATCCACCTCCCCACAATGGCATACGATTCCATCGCGCACTGCGTATGTGAGGTTGAGGCCATGTTCCTTACCATCTGGTCCTGGAAGTGTTTCGATCCTGTCTACAAACCACAGGCTATTTTTTTCATGCCAAAACTTATCACGGCTGAATCTATTTACAAGTCCTGTTAGTATTGTTTCTCCGTGGTGACCAAATGGGGCATGCCCCAAGTCATGTCCGATGGCTATTGCCATAGCCAACTCCGTGTTCAAACCAAGCTGTTTGCACAACGAATAACTTACAGAGGCAACATGATTAACATGCTCCATTCTAGTACAAACATGATCGTTCCTTGGTGCAAAAAATACCTGAGTCTTGTGCTTCAGGCGTCCATAGGCTTGGCTATGCAGAATTCTGTTGTAGTCCCTAAAGAACTCCGTTCTTATGTCATCCTTCCGAGGATATAGTTTACCTCGTCTAGCAGTGAGTTCCTTCCACCTCGGGTTATTTTCTGTTGCTGCAACCTCGGAAAACGGTGTTAACTGCATGAGACCACCCTTTCAAATTCGTCGATTTCTACCACCCCGACAGTCGGGTGTGTCGGTTTAGACGCCTTGGTAATCCCAGGCCGGATTCTGTTTCGACCTCATTGCAACCCCAAACCAAGCAAGCGTGTGAATCCGCGAAGCTTTGTCGTTTTGTTTTGCCAAATTGCCCAACGTGGGTTCGGATTCATCCAACGCGCCATACCCAATATAGAATGGGTCCTGCTAAATTAAGAGATAATCCAAGTCTTTGCATATCCGGTTTCTTCCTTCCTCAATTAATCCGGATGTTCGTAAAATTGCCTGCCTGTAGAAATATCCTACCGCATCTCAGTTCGCTATCGGATTGGCATACAGCCTTACAACATGCAACAACGGTACTTTCTCAAATGTCGCATTACAATCCGCCAACTACTATAATCCTGCTATTCCCCAGTAATCCCACAATTCCTCGTTTTTATAGCAAATAGAACAAACACTAATAAGCACCAAGTTTTGCGGATGACATCGTTAGATTAGGGACATCGAATATCCTGTTGTTGTGATCGATGTGATACCACCATTTCAAGGCTTTAACCCGGGTTTCTACAAACCCGATTAAAAGTGGAATTGCATGACTGACCAGACCAGAGGATACGCGTTTGATTATCTGCAATAAACTCCAATCCCCCTAACAGGTTCATTTGCTTTACGGTTCCGGCAAGGTCGAAATCCTAAAGGAATTCTGACCCAAACCGTTGAGATAAAGATTCCCGTGGGCAAGATATTCGTCGGACAACCACCGACCCTTGAGCGATCTGACAACCTTTTTCACCATTGCTTGGATCAGGCCCATGACAAGATCTAGACGTGCCTCTGGCGAGTTATCTATTTCCACAAGAGCAGTAGATTAGGTGATGGCAAGTGCCCTCACCGGAAGTACCTAACTGTCAATTGGGCTAATTATCATAGAAATCTCCTGGTTATTACCATATAACACAAGGATCCTTCCCCACCACCTAAAGGTGGGTCCCCGGCGGATCCCTTCTAAACCCGTTCGCGACATAAAGACCTTCCTTGGGTTCACTGATTGAGCTAATCCAACTTTTAGCCCTACAAATATCCAAAATGGCCTTGATCACTGGATCTTTTGGAAACCGTGGGCTTTTGCCTTTAAAGGCCCTTATCAAGGCATCAAGCCCCACTTGGGGCAAAAGCCCTGCCGCCTGTTGAATATCAAAAGCGGAAAGACTCTGCCTCAGCAGCCTGAGGTTAACACTTCTGTCACTGCTACTTGATAGCAATTGCTTCAACAGCGGGAAAGGCAGGGCAATTTCATCTTCTAGTAATAAATCAAGTCTTCCAACGCAAATCTGGTTAACAACCGTTTGGATTGCGGGTGACAATGACTCATAACCAGTTATCAAGCCGTTCAAGTCGCCTTCATAAAAGTTGTTTTCTAAGATGAACTGCCTTACACTTTCAGAATAGTCATGTGCAAAAATTGATAATGGCTCTGTACTTTGTTTTATTAGGCCGATTCTAGATTGGTCGGTGATTCCTCTTTTAATCAGCTCCTTGAGTTCCTCCGAAGCTAGTGTGTCTTCACTGGCTATTTCAGACAAATAGGATTCAATGCCCAACTCAATATAATCCAGGACATGGCTGGGGTAATGTTCACGCAGGAACTCCAGGTTATCCATCGTCATTGCCACTTTCCCTTGTTCCAGCAAAATACTTAGTTTGCTGTCTGCCAGCCTTTCCATATTAAAACTCTGATCTTGGATAGGGTGACTTGCTAGCAATTGGCGATACCGCTCATCAGTTAGATCCTGACAACCCACTAAGTCGGCAAGCCACCTAGAGGCCTCGTCAAACCGTTCTTCCATTTCGCTGTAATTAAATTGCAGGCTGCCCCCATAAGTGTTCAAAAACGCAACCAACACCTGGTCGAATTCCTGGGCATAAGAAAAATAGTACTTCATTACGTTCTCTTCCGAGCAATCTACGACATTTTCTCTCAATATGATCGGCCACAACTCTTGTTCCTTCACACTGCCAATATCCCGAATATTGGTTTCAAGGTATTTCAGATACACGTTTTTATCTTCCAGTGAAGGGCCATCGTGATTTAACAGTTCAATTGCGGCATCCTCTGAATCAACTATTCGACCACTGCAGGTTTCCTTCAGCCATTTTACATAGTCTTCCATACTGCGATTCACATATTTAAACAGTGGTTGGCTTTTGTCTGAAGTGATTAAGGTAAAGCTCTGGGATGCAAAACCGTCTTTCAAGTCTTCGAACCCGTATTTTTCCGTTAACATTAGTGCAATCATAGGGGTGTTAAGAACGTATCGGGCAGCTTTATAGATCCAGTCGAACAGATCTTTATTTGACAGTTTGAAATCAATATCTACAAACCGGACATCTAAAGAGATCAGCATGTCTGTCATCACATCAATTTCATTCTCATCCAAGTTTCCTGTATTCAAGAAATCCCGGCTTTTTGAAATATATTGTGTAAGAGCCTCACCTGTATTTAGTTTTTCTAAAACCTTGGCCTCTGAGTACAACAGTGAATCTCTAATGTAATCAAGCAGCTGAGTTGGTGCAAATTCTTTTTGTTCCCGCGCTATCAGCCACATTTCCGGCCAAACAGAATTCAACTCTTGCATAAAAACCGGCTTTTGGCCGGTTACCTGCAGATACTGGCTGATAAAACCAAGATTCTTATCTCTTTTTAGCTGCCGGAACAAATGTTCACTTTGCTCGCTATAGTCTTTTAGGTTTTCAAGCATATAATCGAATAAATCGTTATTTAAGGCAGTCCTTTGTTCAAAACGACTCGGGTGGAGTTCCTCCAGAACTCGCTTGGGGGCATCAATGCTATAGTCGTATCTTTGTGGCTTCTGATCAGTTACACAGCGGAGGAAATAGTGATCTCTATGGGTGTTGGCGTACCCTAAGAAGTAGCTCATATAATCAATGTAATTTTCATCCAAGTATCCGTCTCTGATCAGAAACTGTATCAAAGGTTGATCGGAAAATCGTTCCAGTGCCTTCTTTCCGTCGGTTTGATTAGGCAGTTCATGCAATTTCATTGTTGGTAAGCGCCTCATATAATGGTTTAGCCCGGCAGCCGCTGCTTCATGCTGTTCTGGGTCCATATCATCTTGCTCGACGGATGATTGAGCCTTGGCTTCTGCAATTTCCGACTTGATTATCTCCATTTCTTTGTTCACCAGATTATGTTTCTCTACATTAAATAGCTTGAAGAGGTTGCCTTTGCCGCTTTGTAAATCCGCAAATTCGCTTGGATACATGTTTTTAAAAGTCACTATAGACAAGAGCTTGTTGACATCTAGGTATCCACTGTTCATTAATTGAGCCGAATAGATTCGAAATTCGTTGAAAATATTTTTCAAGATCCGCATATCATCTATATATCGGCATATGTCTCTCAGGAGGTAGTCATCAAAATCATTATTTAGGTTGCTTATTTTAGTCATTTCAATGAAGCGTTCGTAGGAATTTGCGGCAAGAACAACCGGCACTGCGGGGATAATGAAGTCAAAGAACTTAACTCTATCGGCGGACTGAAACAGATCATCCCGTATCATATAAAAAAACCTTACGGGATCTATTCTCCGGGCTTTGCGTTTACCACACCCGCGGCGTCGGTTAACCAATTGATTTATTTCCCTAAGTTTCACAAAGATCTCAGTGGAGTTGAAGCGATCAATATCTTCGAAAACGAAAATATTCGCCCCGGAACAGTCAATGATATATAACAACTCATCGAGGTATTTATCGAAGCTGGAATCGTTATCTGCGGGGAAAATGTTGATCTGTTGATCCCCGAAGGAAAGTTTTGCGAGTATGTTATTGCTGATTGAAAGGCCTATCAAGGTATAGACCAAAACGGAAGCCATTAAGAATAGAATAATACGTGAGAAGAAAGGGACCCATATACCTAATTCTGCGAAACGAAGCAACCAAGCCTGCAGGCCCGGAAAGTGAGCAAAAGACCCTGCATCAACGGTAAACGATATGAAGTTATCAAACCAGAAGCTGCTTAATATTATCAAAGCAGCTGCCATGACAAACCCGGTCATAACAGCCTTTTTCCACCATGGGAATCGCCTTTTTATGCGAAACCTTGTTTTGCGTGCCTTCTGGGAGCGGGTTGAGTGAACCAGTTGATTAATTACTTTCCCTTCAAGTGTCGAATGATCTTTGCCATATTTCTCATCAGCCGGTTTCTCAAGCTGTTCATCAAAAGGCGGTGCATCAAAATCTGCTAGGGAAACATACACATATTTCCTTTTGCAGGATTCCTTTTCATAAGATCCGAGGATAGAGCTTTTACCGGTGCCATAGCCTCCGGTTATTGCAATATTCCTCAAATCGTCGTTTTGAAATACAAAATCCAAGGCTTCCTTGTAACTAAGCCATGCCCACTTTGACGGACACCAGACCGTGATC
>JAAYQZ010000015.1 GCA_012519025.1 Bacillota bacterium | reverse complement strand
TACCTATGATAAGAGGCCTTAAGACTCGGCCTGCGCACTTCATCTTGAGCTAAAGACCGCTAACTACGAACCGATGCCAGCGCACAGATTGGAAATACCCAAACCGGATGGCGTCCGCTGGGCATGAGACAAGATCAGACTGGTAAAAAGCAGGCAGTTGACAGGAGTAATTGTTTTAGCAGCTAACCAGTTGATTTCAACTAACCACGGTTATGCTCTTTGTACTCTTTGATGGATTGTCCTAAATACGGTATAAACATTGCCATTACGAATAATGCAGTTACAAAATTTAAAATTGATTTTAAAGGCCCGCCAAGGGTCTGGTATGTATTTAGTTTCCCTGAATATAGCGCACCGTACCAAGCTAGAGTTGCAAATATCAAGTATATGTTTAATTTTGACTCTTTAAAGCGGTAAAAGCAAAATATAATTACAGGTACGAAAAGCAGCAGCCGACCTATATCCATAAAAATCCTTCCTTCCGTTGAAGCGTTTTGGAAGCTGCAGGCTATTATTTGATTTTTCACTATACATTGTATACCGACATGATGCAAAATACAACAACCCTGTTGCCCATGTGTGAGTGGCCCGTAGGTTATGGCAGCCTGCTTTTAGATGGTTCCGTCCACCTCTTCAGTACCCGAGAAGGGACGGCCGGGGAAGCTACAGGAAAAGGAGTCACTCAAATAACGCCATTTCCTGTAGCGCTGTACCTTAGTAAAGATATGGGTTCTGTTCCGCTTAACTAGACATCAAGCGTTCTGCCAATAAGGTATCCGTTTATCGGTTAACCTTAAATCGTTCCCCAAGATTTTCAAGTCGGACGGACATGTCGCTAAGTTCATTGGCCAAAGTACTGGTTTCCTGCATGGCCAGGGCCTGTTCGTGTGCCGCCTGGGCAATAGATTCGTTACCGTGATGGATGTCTTGAATTCCCGCTGTGACATTGGTCATCTCCCCAATGGTGGCCTCAACAGCAGCCATAATCCGGCGCAGCAGTTCACCGCTTTCCGCTACTACTCCCGCACTTTCCCGAGCTTGCTTGTGGCGAGCGTTTACATCTTCTATTGCTTGTTCCACCACCCTTTGCATACCGATAATAAGTTTGGTGATTTCTTCGGTGGCCGCGGCCGATTGTTCAGCTAACCGCCTCACTTCCTCAGCGACGACAGCAAACCCTCGACCTTGTTCACCGGCCCTAGCGGCCTCAATTGCAGCATTTAAGGCGAGGAGATTTGTATGTTCTGCGATTTCTGAGATGCTGCGCACTATTCCACCGATTTCCTCAGACCGTGTGCCTAAAAGAGCAGTTGAATCTGCTAATTCTGCCACCCCTGCTAGCAAGTCGTTTGTCCTGTTTATGGTCTCTCCCACAGCCCGTTCACTGCTTACCGCACTTCGGACATCTTTTCAGCCATAGCCGAAGCATTATTGTTGATACCGCCGGAAATATCCACAAAGCTGTTGGAAGTAGCGGCTACTTCCTCTATGGATGCACTAGTTTGCTGAGTAGCAGCGGAAAGCTGGACACTGGCCTTGCTTAATTCCTGGGAGGAATTAAGCAGCAAATTGATGGCGTCTCCTATATCAACACGCAGATGCTCCAACTCCGTGTAAGCCCGACCAAGCTCGGCACCGGCCTTTTGTTGAATAGTTGAAGAAAAATCGCCTGTAGCCAAAATTCCGATCTGTTCCACTAAACCTGCAATGAGCTTTGTAAAAGACCCAGACCAAAACCAGATCACTAAGATGCCCAGAAAAAGCATTAGTAAAGCAGTACCTATTGTCACCTTCTGGGCCCTCTGCAGCGTTTCATTGATCAAAGTTGTGTCAATCCCAAGGACCAAAGCAGTATCAACTTCCCCGTCAGGCTCCATAACATGTTCGAAAATGTTTTCGTGTTTGAGATCTCGAACTAGCTGATTCGATGTGTTTAAGCCGAGTAACCTATTATCAGAGCTTGCTAGAATTTCTCCGTCTTTGGCAAAGTAGCCGTAAGCTACACCACCATCTTCAATCATTTGTTCCATGGTGGCCTGCATTCCAATCTGGGACATAATGATCCGATCCATTGACTCATCACTCAGACCCACCTGAACTATCCCCGGCTGATCGACTCTGGATATTCCCACATATTTAAAGACTTTACCATCCAGATCCCGGGCTTGAGCCTCCTGAGTAACCTTACCGTCCCTACTATCTAGTAAAGCGCGGAACGGGTAAGCTTGAGCAGTAGGATCATCGGGAAATCTCCACCCCAGTGAGTCGGCATCTGAAGCAATAATGGAAACTCCATCCTCATCCGTTATCCATATGTCCTCGATACTGGTAGTGTTCATGATATGCTCCGCGGCAGCCTGATCGAGCTGCCCCTGGGATAGCATCATACCAATTAATGTAGCCGCATTAAAAAGCTGCTCTTCCAACAGTTTTTCGGATATTTCGCTTGCAGCTATAGAACTGGCTTGTGAGGAAATAAGCAATTCAGCCAGGTTTTCTGTCATGACTCCCAGCTGTATTTGTAGTGCTTGGTTATATCGTGACCGAAAAACCAAGGTAGTGGTCAGAACACCTAAAATCAAGATCACGCAGACAATTGTTACCATTCTACTTCTAATACTGCGGTTATGTAGCAAATTTTGGGGCAAATTCATGGGTATCTCCTCCAGCTTCTCTAATGATATCGGTTCTTATTATTAGTGGTTTGTGGTACAAATCCTTCCTCCATGGAAGAGATTTTTTCATAATTATGTTAAACTTTTGTGGTAGCCCGAATACCACAAAAGCTCTTTGTATGATATCAACGCCGGGATGTTTTTAGACGAAACCTGGACTTGAGAATCAGGAGGAAGTCCGTGTATTCAGATGAGATCGTATAAAGGCGGTAAAACTATACATTAAGTATGATC
>JAAYQZ010000126.1 GCA_012519025.1 Bacillota bacterium | reverse complement strand
CCTACCATTAGCAGATCCCCCAGGGACAATAATTACTATAACACATCCGTTTTGTGAAGGCAAGCCCTTCTTTTGTAGGAAAGTTGGGCCTTTGCCGCATTGCGCATATTACTATACCATGTGCCGCAAACCAAATCAAGGTCTGTGGTGTAAAAAATGGCTGTGAGCAGGATTCCAAAGGGCCTTCCTAGAATTTAGTAGTTTGTACTCGGCGGCGGTATAACTGCTTTTTTTGAATTAGTATGGCAATATCCTCCGCCGGTTAACTTAGAGCTAGAGATAAAGCTTAGGACATAGGTTCTTAAGTACTGCTAGAGGAGTTGGCAATATGACTACGACGAAAATACGCACTCGATTTGCGCCAAGCCCCACTGGGTTTCTTCATGTGGGCGGTGCAAGAACAGCACTATTTAATTGGTTGTATGCCCGGCACTACGGCGGCACCTTCGTACTGCGGATTGAGGATACTGATTTGGAACGCTCCACTGAGGAATCGGTCGACGTCATCCTGGAAGGAATGCGTTGGCTGGGCTTTGACTGGGACGAAGGCCCGGGTCCTGATGGGGATATCGGTGAGTTCGCTCCCTACTTTCAGTCCGCGCGATTGGATATCTACAAGTCCTATATCAAAAAGCTGCTGGATGAAGACAAAGCATACCCTTGCTACTGCACACCTGAGGAACTGAGACAAAGACGGGAGGCGTCTTTGGCACGGGGTGAAGATCCAAAATACGATCGACGCTGTGCTGATCTCATCCAATCCGAAAGAGAAGCCCTTGCCTTAGAAGGCAGGGAATCAGTTATACGCTTCCGCTCAAGTGATGAAGGCAGTACCGTTGTCAATGACCTTATCCACGGCGAAATCATATTCGACAACGCCATGCTCGACGACTTCGTTGTCTTAAAATCCGACGGCACTCCCACATACAACTTTGCAGTTGTAATTGATGATCACCTAATGGAGATTACCCACGTAATCAGGGGTGATGATCATATTTCCAATACTCCACGGCAGATCCAAGTCTATGAGGCTTTGAGCTTTCCACTGCCTGAATTTGCCCATCTGCCCATGATTTTAGGCAGCGACAAAACCCGTCTAAGCAAACGCCATGGGGCCACATCTGTAACTGAATATCGCGATGCCGGCTTTGTTCCCGAAGCCCTAGACAACTACTTAGCACTTTTAGGGTGGTCGTTTTCGGCCAGCGACACTCTTTTTACTACACAAGAACTTATTGAAAAATTCACCCTAGAACGTGTATCCAAAAACCCCGCCGTTTTCGATATGAAAAAACTAGAATGGATGAATGGTGTCTACATTAGGGAGATGCCAATTGAACGCTTGACAGAACTTGTCTTGCCCAGACTGCAGGAAGCCGAACTTTTGCCCCATGAAATAGATGCTGAAACTAGACAAAGAGTTAAACAGATTGCCTCTTCTTTGCAGTCTCGTTTGCGGACTCTTGCAGACTTTGTGCCAAGCAGTCGCTATTTCTTTACTGATGAGATCCACTACGACGAAGCAGCAGTAGATGAGTTTTTATACCAAGACCACATCCCTGAGATGTTTGAGATGCTTCATGCCGGCCTTAAAAATCTTCAAGCTTTTGGTGAGTCGGATATTGAACAAGTCTTTCGAGGTGTACAAAAACATCTAGGGATGAAGTTAGGCGAAGTCATTCAACCGGTTCGAGTCGCCATAACAGGGACTCGCATCAGCCCCGGCATGTACGAAGTCTTAGCAATCCTCGGTCAAGAGCGCACATGCCGTCTTCTAGAAAACGTGATCACTAAAGTTAAGACCGAGTTATCAAAAGCCTAACAAAGACCAAGACGCTGGGCACATTTTTGCACCTGGTAAACAAGCCGGTCTTCATCTATCGTGGTAAGACGCCCGCCTTCATAAACCACCCGACCGGCTGCCATGGTCAAGTTAACATCTTGGGCACCACCGGCATATACAACTGAAGCTTCAAGATCACTTGTGGGCTGCCAATGCAGCCCTTTATTATCCACTAAAATAAGATCAGCCGCCCAACCCGGCAAAATCTTCCCAACCTTATTTAGATGTAAAGCATCTGCTCCGCCTTTTGTTGCCATAGTTAAACTAGTCTCGGCAGGAACCACCTTAGCATTTCGATTCTCAGCTTTATGGATCAGACTGCTTAGACGCATCTCCTCCCAAAGATTGAGGGTATTATTGCTGGCTGCACTATCTGTCCCCAAACCAATTTTCAAGCCCGCCTCAAGCATATCAGGAAGTGGCGCGATTCCACTGCCCAATTTCATGTTGCTGCCGGGACAATGTATGATGCGAACATCACGTTCCAAAGCCAGTTGTATGTCATCGGGGGAGAAATAAACTGCATGGGCGGCTGTAACAGGCCCGTCTAAAACACCCAGCTCTTCCAACAGGCCCAAAGGAGTGGTCTTGTAATTATCTGCTGCTTCTTGTATTTCAGTCTCAGTTTCGGCAACATGAATATGCAGCGGTATCCCTAGCCTTTGTGCTTTATCGAAAGTCTGCCGGAGAAATTCGGGCGAGCATGTATAAGGCGCATGTGGCCCGAGCATAACCGTAACTCGGCCGCGGCAGCTGTTGTGCCAATTTCTGCAAAGTGCCGCAGCCTCCTGCAGCCCCTGTTTCCCACTACCGCCAATATCTTGCAGACCGCGGCTCAAACTGGCCCGCATCCCTGATTCTGCGATGGCTTTTGCGGTCGCATCCATATGAAAGTACATATCCCCACAGGTGGTAACACCGGCCTTAAACATTTCCCCAATAGCTAGAAGTGATGCCCAATACACATCATCGGCGCTGAGCTCAGCTTCTATGGGCCAAATCTTTTCTTCAAGCCACTGCATCAACGGCAAATCATCACCATAACCCCTGAGCAAAGTCATGCCCAAATGGGTGTGGGCATTGACCAACCCCGGTAAAGCCAGCCGTCCGTCACCTAAGATTACTTTGTCATATTCTCCGGCCTCTGAACCCGGAGTTCTTTCCCGGCCTCCAGCTCCCATTGGAACTGTTGTGTGGGGTCTGACAAACTCAATTACATCTCCCGCGATCCCAATGTCCCAAGTGGAGGAATGTCGGGTATTGGTATATGGGTCGTGGCTATCAAACAATGACTCCGTGCTCGGTAGTAAAGATATGTTTGCAATCAAAATTTTCATCTATATCCCTCCACATTCCGGAAAACTTCACACTTAAATTGCAGCCTCCCTGACCAGTGTCAGTCTTTTTCTACGCGATTCCATTCATATACTTCACCTGTGCTTCAGACAAAGTATCGATTTCAACACCATCGGCTTTCAGTTTCAGGCGGGCAACCCAATTATCTACCTGTTTGGGAACTTCAATCACTTCATCAGCCAAAGTTTCTCCTGCCTTAAGTAAATATTCCAATGACAAAGCCTGGATGGCGAAGGAAAGATCCATAATTTCCACTGGATGGCCATCTGCACAAGCTAAGTTGACAAGGCGACCCTCTCCTAAAAGATAAAGCCTTCTGCCGTCTTCCATCATATATTCTTCTATATTTGCCCGCACTTCCTTAACATCAGTGGCTAAAGCCGCAAGGTCAGGCTTACTGATTTCTACATCGAAGTGGCCGGCGTTGGCCAAAACAGCCCCATCCTGCATGACGAGAAAATGCTCTTTAGTAATCACATCATTGCACCCGGTCAATGTCACAAAGATCTGCCCTCTGCGGGCTGCCTCTTGCATGGGCATCACCCGAAAGCCATCCATGCCCGCTTCCAATGCTTTGATAGGATCAACCTCTGTAACGATCACGTTGGCACCAAGCCCTTTTGCTCTCATGGCCACCCCGCGGCCGCACCAGCCGTATCCGGCCACAACTACTGTTTTGCCAGCCACAACTAAATTAGTTGTGCGCATAATGCCATCCCAAGTCGATTGCCCCGTTCCGTAGCGGTTGTCAAATAAATACTTGCAGTACGCGTCATTTACTGCAATCATGGGAAACCGCAGCTCATTCCTTGCCGCCATCCCCCGCAGTCTGTGAAGGCCTGTCGTTGTTTCTTCACAACCTCCTTTGATTTTAGGCAAATGTTTCTTTAAATCGTTGTGCAGCAGATGAACAAGATCACCGCCATCATCTATAACGAAATCCGGCCCGATACCGGCAGTGGCCTGAAGCAGTTTATCGTACTCCTGCGGTGTACATCCATGCCAGGCGTTGACAATAACGCCACTTTCTGCGAGCGCTGCTGCCACATCATCTTGAGTCGACAGTGGATTGCTGCCGGAGATTGCAACATTTGCTCCGGCATTATGCAGGACTTGGGCCAAATAAGCTGTTTTTGCTTCTAAATGCAAGCATATTGCAATATTCATTCCGGCAAAGGGCTTGCTTTTACGAAACTCCTCATTTATTTGCTCCAAAAGCGGCATATGTTGTTTAACCCAATCAATTTTTAACCTGCCGCCCGGTGCCAGTGCCTGGTCTTTGATCATAGAGGCCGGTTGAGTCATGTTAATGTCCTCCTGACTGGTTGAACTCGAAAGCTGATAACGACTCGTTCGTTTAGCTGACATTACAATCTGTTAAAAGACTCCCCCACTGCAGCATGTGCATGGAAGTTCAGGATCCAAATTGCTTAAAACACGCATAACAATTTCACGCATGCTTTTACTATTGGCATCCATTACCGAAACTACTTCCTCATGGGTTAGTGGTGTAGGGGAGATGCCGGCAGCAAAGTTAGTTACCATGGCGATTACCGCATAGCATATACCTGCTTCCCTAGCGAGCACCACTTCCGGCACATTTGTCATACCCACCACATCTCCACCTAGACGGCGAAAGGCCACGATTTCTGCCGGGGTCTCAAACCTCGGCCCCTCAACACACACATAGCAGCCTTTGGTATGCAGCTGCAGCGGCAAATCTCGGGCAGTTGTCTCAATGATATTTCTCACTGTTCCACAATAGGGATCTGTGAAGTCGGTATGTACAACATTACCGTCTTTACCATCAAAAAAGGTAAACGGGCGGTTTTTCGTAAAATCAATAAATTGATTAAGTAGCACAAAATCCCCGGGCGGCATTGCCTCATCAAGCGAACCCACAGCAGATGTAGCCACAATTTTGGTCACATCCAATGCTTTCAATGCTTTAATATTTGCCCGGTAATTGATCATATGAGGTGGGACTGTATGACCGGTCCCATGTCTTTGCATAAAAACAACCTCTATATTCCGGATGCTTCCAATTGCAACCGGCACTTGTCCGTAATCAGTGGAAACAACCTCATTGCTTATATCGGTCAACATGGTTGGATCATATACCCCTGTCCCACCGATTAAAGCCAGCCTGGCCATTTTAAGACTCCTTTCATCATCGGGTTTACTGCTGCACCCTGCGGGAAGTTTCAACAGCAACTTAGACTTGAGCCTGCACTACAAATAAATAGGAAGTGCCCCCAAGGTTCGTGCTGTGATGGTAAAATCTTTTTCACGCTGATCATCAGGAATTAAGACTCCTGCCCGTCCGCAGTAATATGTAAGGGCTGTTTCTAATCCTAAAACAGTCTCTGCAGCAAATACCATCGGCAAATCCACCATTTGCAGCTCATTTGTTTTTTGAATAATTTCAGCTTCAGAAACTCCTTTGGGAATCTCTAAAACTACCGGACGCAAATTATTGCCTGAAAGCTGAACTGATTGACTGAGACTGCCCACAGACACATCGGCAATAGAGCCCCAGTTTCTCAACTGCTGGGCAAGTCGACTTTTTTCAACGGCAAATAGTCTTGTGCGGCCGGCCAGGAAGGCACTCTTATGCACCTTTACTTTCTGCTTCAATTTAAGCCAAGTTGTCAGATCAGTCAAAAAACCCTGCTTCTTAAAGTTGGTCTTAACCATTTGAATATGCGCGGGAGTAGTGCCGCAGCAGCCTCCTATCAGGTCCGCCCCGGCCACAGCCAGCTTCTCGGCCCAAACAGCAAATGCATCAGGCTGCATAGGATACCGCTCTTCACCGTCTTCTACAATGGGCAACCCCGCGTTGGGAAAGGCCGAAACACCGCCGGACTTGCTTCCCGCCATATCTTTAAGAACATTGAACATCGCTTTTGGCCCTGTTCCACAATTTGCACCCACACCCATGGCCCCCAGTGCCTTGAAGACTTCTCTTACCACCGATGGTGGTGTACCCATGAGTGTGCGGCCATTTTCCTGGAATGTCAACTGCACAACCACCGGCAGACCCGCCGACCTAGCCCCTAAATATGCCGCTCTGGCCTCCTGCAGATCCATCATAGTCTCTATTAAGAGAAAATCTGCTCCACCGGTAGCCAAGGCAGCAGCTTGATTCGTGAAGGCCACTACTGCATCTTGAAACCGCAGACTCCCCCAAGGTGCAAAAAGCTCACCGGTGGGGCCTATGGAACCTGCGACAAGCACCTTTTGGGCTGCGGTCAAAGCCGCGCTCTTGGCGAGCTTGGCCCCGGCCGCATTCATTTTAAAAACCACATCTTCCGCACAGTCTTTTAACTTGACTGCATTGCCGCCAAAAGTGTTGGTCTCGATGACCTGAGCGCCGGCTTCAATGTACTGCGTGTGAATAGATCGAATCACATCAGGCTCATCTAGATTCCATTGTTCCGGTACGGTGCCCAAGGGTAGATCCAGGCTCTGCAGCATGGTACCCATGGCTCCGTCTCCGATTATAACCCCGTTTTTCACCATGTTGACCTTCCTAAGGCAGCTGCTCCCACCCCGTAGTGGTTGAATGCCGCCTACTCCTTGCTCCTGCTTCTATATTTCTATCGACTCGCCACTGTTAAGTACGGCGCACTTTATTCGCAATGCCTCCAGCCTGCGGGCAAATTCCTGGGGATCTTGTTTTATTAAAGGGAAAGTATTGTAATGCATAGGGATTACTGTTTGCGCGCGCAGCATTTTCGCTGCTCTTACCGCATCATCAATACCCATTACAAAATTGCCTCCAATGGGAAGCATGGCTACATCGATATCATACATGTCTCCGAGCAACTGCATATCCCCGAACAAACCCGTATCACCGGCAAAGTAAGCTGTTTTATCGCCTGCCTTTACAACAAATCCTGCGGGCTGCCCTGTGTAAATGATTTCACCCTTATGTTCCACTGATGAGCCGTGAAACGCCGGGGTTAATTTCACCCAACCGAAAGGAAAACTGTAATCTCCCCCAATATGCATTGGATGGGTAGTTGCTTTTTGTGCCTCACAAAATAAAGCCAGTTCAAAGGGTGCAACAATAGGAATTTCCAATCTTTTACTGATCTCGATGGCATCACCCAAGTGATCTCCATGGCCGTGGCTTACCAAAATCGCATCAGCATTTACTTCCTCGGCACCAACAGCTGCTTGGGGATTGCCGGTCAGATATGGATCAAATAAAATCTCGCCCTGCTTTGTCTGCAAGTGAAAACAAGCATGTCCAAGAAAAGTCACTTTCATAATATACGAACCCGCCCGCGCAGGTCCACTTCACCTCCAACTTTCCTTCTACTGCGTTATGCGTATTCAGCCCAGATTACTCTTTGTTGGACTACATTAAGTCGCAAAAACCCAACTGCCTAAGTGCCTCAAACAAGACGATAGCCGCGGCGTTAGATAAGTTAAGTGATCTTGATTTGGTCCGAGAAGCCATGGGAATCCGGACACACCGCTCCGGATGCATGTCCAAAACCTCTTTGGGAAGCCCTTTGGTCTCCGAGCCGAAGACCAACACATCACCCTTTTGATACCTTATATCACTGTAGCGTGTTTTTCCTTTAGTAGTTACATAATAAACACCCGAATCCGGATAGTGCGCTTCCAATTCCTGCACACTATCATACAGATGCCAGGTAACAAGCTCCCAATAATCTAATCCCGCCCGCTTCAAATGTTTATCATCGAGGAAAAACCCCAACGGCCGAATAAGATTCAAAGTACAGCCTGTAGCGGCACACAATCGCGCTATATTGCCGGTGTTGGGCGGGATTTCAGGATTTACCAGGGCAATGTGCAAATTCCCATGGTTCGCGTTTGTACAATTCTTTTCTGCCATGACCATTCTTCTTCCCTAGGAATTTCAAAGTCCCAGCTCTTTGGCTATACCCTGCATTGCCTCTAGACCCAAAGCGATGAATTGGTCCAACTCCAGACCTACTTCACTGCAACTTTTGATGACATCCCGATCTGCCCCCCGGGCAAAACTCTTTTCGGCAAATCTATTTTTTACAAAATCCACATCTAAAGAAGCGAGTTTTTTATCCGGATGCACTAAAGCTGCTGCCACCAAAAGCCCTGTCAGGGGGTCAGTGGCATAAAGCGCTTTGTCCATCAAAGTCAGGCGGGGCCCTTTATCAGCGTGCCCAAGTACAGCCTGAACCACCGCATCATTCACACCCAAAGATTTCAGAATCTCTGCACCAACAATGGCGTGTCGCTCGGGCTCATCAGCAGTTTGATCATAATCGATATCATGAACTAAACCACTAAGCCCCCACATCTCCTCGTCTGCTTGGAAATGAACAGCAAGACGGCGCATTATGGCTTCTGTAGCAAGCATATGCTTAATCAGATTCGTTTGTTTAACGTGTTCTTTTACCGTTTTCAATGCAGTTTCTCTATCCATTGGATTTCCAGTCCACCTTTTACTTTTTCTCTTAGGTCATTTTTCATTCTTCCCGATAGACCGGGAAATTTCCTGCCCTTCCAGACTCAGGTCCAAGCGGAGTTGGCGGCAATGGACCCCTATAGACCAGAAATCTCCGGACCATAGAAAAAGAGGGCAACCAAATGGTCACCCTCCTTTGATTTATGGTAATGGGTCTAGGAGACTTTGCTGTGTGCGGCTCACTCCTTTGCAGCGGCCACTTTCTCTTTTTCACTTTCCGGTTCAGAAATTGTTCCGGCAAGCGCGCCAAATCTCGACCTGGCCACATAGGGAGTGTGCAGCAGTTTGTGGGATTTTTCCCCAAGCGGTTTGCCAAGAAATTCTTCATAAAGAACTTTTATGCTGGGGTTTTCGTGGGATTTACGCAGCACCATTGCCTCATCGACATCATAGATGCTTGCCATGCGGGCTTTGAGGATGTCGGCATTTGTGGGTATAGGCTGACCACCCCCACCGATACAGCCTCCGGGGCAGGCCATGATTTCTATGAAATGATACTCTGCCTCCCCACGTTTAATCATTTCAAGCAGTTTGCGAGCATTGCCCAAACCATTTGCAACCACTACCTTAAGCTTTGTTCCCTGCAGATCTACTTCAGCCTCTTTGATTCCTTCTAATCCGCGAACTTCCAAAAACTCCAGTTTCTCCAAAGCCTCCTCGGTAACAACCTCGTAAGCTGTTCGCAAGGCAGCCTCCATAACTCCGCCGGTTGCACCGAAAATCACGCCGGCTCCGGTGCTGATGCCCATGGGATTATCATATTCCCCTTCAGGTAGATTGCTAAAGTCTATGCCTGCTTCCTTGATCATACGGGCAAGTTCTCGCACAGTCAAAACCACGTCAACATCCTTATAACCACTGCTTCTCATCTCAGGTCGATCGGCTTCGTATTTCTTAGCTGTACAGGGCATAATGGAGATTGTCGCGATTTTCGCAGGATCAAGTCCAACTTTTTCGGGATAGTACGTTTTAGCTAAAGCCCCAAACATTTGTTGTGGGGACTTGCAGCTTGTCAAGTGATCCAACAGCTCAGGATATTGATGCTCAATAAACTTAATCCAGCCGGGGCTGCAGGAGGTGATCATGGGTAAAGTACCTTCATCCAGTCTTTCTAAAAGCTCATTAGCTTCTTCTACTATAGTTAAATCGGCGCTGAAATCGGTGTCAAATACAGCATCAAATCCCAGGCGCCTTAATGCAGTGATCATTTTTCCGGTAACAACCGTTCCCGGCTCCATGCCGAACTCTTCACCCAAAGACACTCGCACCGCGGGGGCAGTCTGCACAACAACGTGGATATCAGGATCCCCCAGTTTGTCCCATACTTTCGCTGTATCATCCTTTTCCACTAAAGCACCCACAGGACATACTAAAACACACTGGCCGCAGTTTGTACAAGCTGTTTGAGCCAACTTGGCCTGCCAGGCCGGTGAGACCACGGTTTCAAATCCCCGTTCTCTGGCAGCTAAAACATCAACACCTTGTATGTCACTGCAGACGTTTATACAGCGTCGGCAAAGAATGCATTTGTCCGGATCTCGGACAATTGACGCAGAAGAGTCATCTTTAGGCACATGGGTTCGGACACCTTGGAAGCGCACATCACGAATATTAAGCTCGTGCGTCAAACGCTGCAGCTCACAGTTTTGATTGCGCAGACAGGTCAAACAATCTTGGGGATGATTGGATAACAGCAGCTCCACAGTCACCCGGCGCGACTCACGCACTAAAGGGGTTGTGGTCTCAACGACCATTCCTTCGTGAACAGGGAACACACAGGCTGCCTGCAGCCTGCCCCCGATTTCCACAACACAAACTCGGCAAGATCCGGTTTGGCTAACATCCTTTAGATAACAAAGAGTAGGTATATGAATCCCTGCGGCTTCTGCCGCTTCCAAAACAGTTGAATTTGCGGGCACGGTTACTTTCTGCCCATCTATAGTTAAGGTTACCATCTATTTCGCCCCTTCCTGTTCGTGGCTTTATATCTTGAGAATAGCATCAAACGGACATGTTGCTTGGCATTCGCCGCATTTAGTGCAAAGATCGGCATCGATCACGTGCGGCTTGCGTCGTTCACCGCTGATGGCACCAACCGGACAATGCTTGACACAAAGTCCACAACCGCGGCACAGTTCGGGATCTATAACAAATCTGACCAACCCGGCACAATGACCGGAAGGACAGCGTTTTTCTCGTATGTGTATTTCATATTCCTCTCGGAAATATTTAAGAGTGCTCAATACCGGATTGGGTGCAGACTGACCTAGACCGCATAAAGAACTGGATTGAATAGTCCTGGCCAATGTCTCAAGCCGTTCAATATCGCCCTCTTCACCTTCTCCTTCAGTAATTCTGGTCAGTATTTCCAGCATTCTGGTTGTACCTATACGGCATGGTGTACATTTGCCGCATGATTCATCTTGGGTGAAGTCGAGGAAAAAGCGGGCAATATCCACCATACAGCTGTCTTCATCGAGGACAATCAAGCCACCGGAGCCCATCATGGAACCCAGTTCTCTTAAAGACTCATAATCCATGGGCGTATCGAGATGCTCTGCTGTCAGACATCCTCCTGAGGGCCCACCGGTTTGCGCTGCTTTAAACCGTTTGCCGTTGGGAATGCCGCCTCCAATATCAAATACAATTTCCCGCAAAGTTGTGCCCATGGGCACTTCGACCAGACCAGTGTTATTAATATCACCAGCGATGGCAAACACCTTGGTCCCTTTGCTTTCTTCTGTACCTATTCCCGCAAACCACTCCGGCCCATTTAGAATGATGGGGCAAATATTGGCGTATGTTTCAACATTGCTCAATAAAGTTGGTTTTCCGTAAACACCCCGAACAGCAGGAAATGGCGGTCTCGGTCTTGGTTCTCCCCTTTTACCTTCAATGGAAGCAATTAAGGCGGTCTCTTCGCCGCAAACAAACGCTCCCGCACCCACACGTATATCTATATCAAAACAGAACTTACTTCCGAAAATCTCCTCACCGAGGAAGCCGTAATTGCGGGCTTGATCTAGGGCTCTTGCCAAACGCGCGACGGCTAAGGGATACTCAGCTCTCACATAGACATACCCCTGTTTCGCACCTACAGCGTAACCTGCAATGGCCATAGCCTCGATTACGGCATGGGGGTCTCCTTCAAGAATACTGCGATCCATGAATGCTCCCGGATCTCCCTCATCAGCATTGCAGACAACATATTTTTCATTTCCCGGAGCATCATAAGTAAACTGCCATTTCAAACCCGTGGGAAACCCGGCTCCTCCGCGGCCACGAAGCTTAGATCGTTTGATCACATCAATTACCTGCTCCCGGGTCATATCGGTTACAACCTTCCCTAAAGCAGCATAACCGTCACGGGCAATATATTCTTCGATAACCCCGGGATCAATGACACCGGTGTTTCTAAGGGCAATTCTGTATTGTCTTCGGAAAAACTCAATATCGCAAGCCTTCTCCACCAAGTCATCACTGGCAGCCGGCTTGAACAAAAGACGCTCTATCACTCGCCCTTTGAGTATATGTTCATTAACAATCTCTTCAGCATCTTCGGGAGTCAGTTTTTGATAGAAAACTCCTTCCGGATAAATAACCATTACCGGTCCCAGATCGCATGTCCCAATACAGCCTGTTTCAATAACCTTAACCTCTTCCGCCAGCCCCACTTTGGCCAGCTGCTCTTGTAAAGCTGATTCCACTGCCTTACAATTGGAGGAAACACAACCTGCACCAGCGCATACTAAAACATGAGTACGGTACACTGCCATTATCATTACTCCCCCTTCAATACAAAACCGTTGCTTTCACCCACAAAGCCAAACATCATATAAAAGGTGGGTGTCTGCGGCTGATTAGGCATTGCTGTTTTTCTCTGATTCGATATATTTTTCCAAAATGGCGGGGATATCGTCGGGTGTCAAACGTCCGTAGACATCGTCACCGACCGATACTACCGGTGCCAGACCGCAAGCCCCCACACAGCGTGTAACTTCCAGGGTGAAAAGTCCGTCTGCACTGGTTTTATTAACATCTATCTGCAGTCGCTCTTTCAGCTCATCCAATACATCACCGGCTCCTTTTACGTAGCAGGCAGTTCCCAAACACACTCCGATTTTATACTTGCCTTGAGGCTCTGCTGTAAATAAGGAGTAAAAAGTGATCACACCGTCAATCTCACTTAAAGGCACATCCAGACCTTCGGCGACCAGCATTTGTATCTCCGGAGGCAAATGTCCAAATACTTCTTGAGCTTCATGAAGCACAGGAATCAAGGCCCCTTCTCGTCCGGCATATTTCGCAATTATGTCCGCCAACTTCTTGTAGCGGGGATCTTTGGCCCTCAATGCTTCACATTGGCACTTGTTTGCAACGACTTCCACTCTCATCTCTCCTTGTGTAGTAGATTAGAAACCCCGGAAAATAAACAAACCACAATTGAAAATAGTTGAGACATTTCAGGTGGCAAAGTATAATACACCCCTATTAGTTGTGGGGTGCAGCATTAGTGAAAGTGGGAATAATCACTTTCATTCAAGCCAGCTTGGGAAACTTTCCGTTCCCCCGTATCAAATAGTGGCAACTTTTCCTTGGCTGTGAAATATATCACAATTCGCCTCTGCCAGACAGTATGATATCACAGCCGATCAGAGGGTGTCAACGGGTGGCAAGACCGTACCCCCTCTACTTTGCGGTCTCGGTTAGTTTATCTCTTCTGTGTCTCCGTTCCAAAAAGAAAATACTAATAAGTGATGCGGCAATCAAAAGAAAGCTAAACGCCTGCGCTATTTTGATCGGTCCGAATAAATAGCGGCTTTCCCGGAAGATCTCCACAAAGCTGCGGATCACCGAATACATTATTACATACATGAAGCCTAAATATCCGGTGAATCTAGCATGTTTTCTCTGCCTATAAAGATAATAGAACAACCCCAAGCTCAAAATCGCCTCATATAGTTGAGTTGGATGTCGGGGACTTGGATCTCCAAAAGCAACAGGGATGCCAATCGCAAGATCTGTCACATAGCCGTAGCAACAACCATTAAGCAGGCATCCGATGCGGGCAATTGCGGTTCCTAGGGCAATTACCGGTGCAACGATATCGATCATTTCCCATGGATCGATTCCCTGACGCAGGCAGTATATAAGCCCTGCTAAAACTCCTCCGATCAAGCCCCCGTGCAAGGACAGCCCACCAGCTCCCAGTTGGAAAATTTCGCCGGGATTCAAGCGATAATACGGCAGTTCCAGCAATACGAAAACGATTCTTGCTCCGATCAGTGCCGCTGCACAGGCAAGCAGCGCTAGATCCAGAACTTTCTCCTGATTAATCCCCTGCTTTTTAGCTTGACGTGCCGTCAGCCAAGTGCCGCTTAGAAATGCCAGAGCAAGAAAAAATCCATAACTATATATGTGCAAAGGCCCTATTTTCCATAATATCGGTCGCAACGCAAGACCTCTTTTCTTAACTTCTAAAGATCAGGCTCCGGGTGACCGGAGTTCAGCTCTCTCCAAATCATAATGGCCGGCAATGAATTTTTCAATTTCCCGCCAATTTTCAACCCGGTGTATGCCCTTTTGAGGGGTACACGCCAGATTGTGGTGAGCTGACATGAGCAGCGTAACTATTCCGTAGCTTTGGATATCAATGCAGTTTTCCCAGTAGTCATCAACAAAAACCTCTACACCCAGAGAGTGACATAAAACTCCTTTGCTTTCTTGAAACCACAATCCCGTGTAGGGCAATTTGTGTTTTTTCAGCCAGTTTTTAGTCACTTCACTGTAGCGACTTTGACGTGCAGTGATCAAATGAACGGTAAAGTCCAAAGACATAAGTCGATCTAAAAGATGCTTGGCCCCTGTCTGTGGAGGCACTTCAGCAAAGATCTTTTCTGCCCTGTTTTCCATAAATTCCTGGGCTTTTTCTGCGGAAATCCCGTAGGCGGTGGTAAAAGCAAAACTCGGTTCCACTAATTCCAAACCGGGGAAATACGCCTCCACTTCCCTTTGCCAAATATTTACGCCGTCCACCAACTCATGTGTTAAGACACCGTCGATATCAATACCTATAATCCGTTTGTCTTGAATATCAGAGTGTTTCATAGTACCCCCTATTAATGACTCGATAGTATTCTACTGCCTAGACCCGGCACACAGATACACAAATCCGTGCAAAGTTTCTAAACTATCCAAAATCAAGAAAGACTCTACTTAGGCATGTGACGAAAGCTTGATTTCACTGTGTTAAAGAGGTAATATAAACTTTGGTTATCATCACAGATGGGAGAGTGCTAACAATGCCAACTTACGACTACTCATGTGAGAATTGTGGTAATTTCGAGCAATTCCACAGCATTACTGCAAAACCGCTGAAAAAATGCCCAACCTGTGGAGGTAAAGTTCAGCGCCTGGTTAGTAAAAACGGCAATATCATTTTCAAAGGATCGGGTTTCTACATTACTGACAATAAACCTTCTCCCGGTGCTTCTTTGGGAGACTCTTCTATAGATAGTAAAACATCCTAACAGAACATCTGTTTCTAAAAAATTGTCGGGGATCATATTAGATCCCCGGGCTGTGTTTATAGGAATTTTGATGTTTTAAACGAGCACTGGAGGTATAATGCCATGGTTCCCCTTTTATTGGCAGTATGCTTGGGCGCGGCATTGGGATGGTTTTGCGATGTTTCCAAATGGAATGCCCGCATACGTAGATCAACTCGGGGTTTCCTAATCCTAATGTTGTTTTTTCTCGGGGCACAGCTGGGCATCAACACTGAGCTGCACGCCAAGATGCTGACCCTGGGCTTCCGAGGCCTAATGTTCAGCATATTCACTATTGCCGGAAGCATGATCGCGGTGTATTTTTTATCGCCTTTCCTGCCTTCCGTTTCAACCAAATCAACCCATGAACAAAAAAGTTCCACGGCCAAGCAAGACTGAGCTAGGAGTGAGTTTGTGTTAACATATCAAATACTGACTGCCTTAGTAATTGGAATCATCTGCGGCAAGTTTTTCCCTACAGCATATATATGGCAATCACTGGACACCGTTGTCACATTCGCTCTTTATGCCCTTTTGTTCCTCATCGGCATCGACCTTGGCCAAAACCGCGAAGTCTGGCAACAGATCCGCGTGCATGGATGGCGATTGCTGTTAATACCCGCCGGTGTCATCGCCGGTACCTTTGTTGGCGGTATTCTAGCTGGCCTTGTGCTTAAAATGCCGGCCCGGGAATCTTTGGCTGTGGCTTCAGGTTTTGGCTGGTACAGCTTAACAGGCATTATCATCAGTCAGATGAATCAAGTGGAACTCGGTGCCTTAGCCTTTATTGCAAACATTTTTAGAGAACTATTTGCCATGGTTTTGGTGCCTATTGTCGCCCATCATTTAGGTTCGTTAACAGCAGTTGCACCCGGTGGCGCAACAACTATGGATACAAGCCTTCCTTTGATCGCTGAGGCTACAGACAACGAAGCCACGGTAGCGGCCTTCATAAGCGGAGCCGTCTTATCTGCTTTAGTACCTGTACTGGTGCCTTTTTTCATGGGCTAATGTCTAATCGGCATTCTTTTTTCCTGTCTCGCAAAAATCCCGAACTGCACATAGATGGCATTTGGGGCTTCTTGCATGGCAGATATTTCGCCCATGCCAGATCAATGAATGATGTGCATCATACCAATCAGATCTATCAAGCAGTTCCACCCAGCCATCCTCGACTTGCCTGGGTGTTTTGCCTTGGACAAGGCCCAACCTGTTGCTCACCCGAAAAACGTGGGTGTCTACGGGAAAAGCCGGTATGTTAAATGCATTGCTTAAAACCACATTGGCGGTTTTGCGTCCCACACCCGGGAGTTTCACAAGCTCGCTAAAGCTTTCAGGCACCTCTCCCCCATACTCTAAAAGAATCATTTGAGAAGCACCGATGATATGCTTTGCTTTATTGCGAAACAATCCACACTCTTTAATCTCGTCCTGTAGGGCCATTTCTCCCATACTTAATACTGCTTCCGGGGTGTTGGCTTTGGAAAACAATCTTTGGGTGATGATATTCACCCGCTCGTCAGTGCACTGTGCTGAAAGGATGGTAGCAACCAAAAGTTCAAAAGGTGTTTGAAAGAGAAGTCCGCACGCGGCTTCAGGATACTCCTGCTTTAGCCGATCAAGAATAACTTTCGCCTGAGCCTTTACATCACGTCTGTTGTCCATTAAATTCCATCCTTTCCGGCTTAACCCATGTATAGAAATCCATCCGGCGATATCGATTTTTATGAATAGACAATATCTAAGCGCTCCAGTATTGATTTTAGGGCTTGACTGGCTTTTTTGAAAAGCTCCGGTCCGCTAAACCCCCCGGCTCGTCCCGCCTCCTGCAAATGGGGTTCCAAAGACAAAAACCCGCTGTAGCCCTTCTTTTGCAAAGCCTGCATCAATTCAGGCACTTCGCCATCCCCTTCGCCGGCGGGCACAACTTGACCGGTTTCCATGATTGCGTCCTTAATGTGGCAATACTCGATATGTTCTTTAAGCAAAGGATAGCAATGGGTGAATGGTTTCTGTTTTCGCTGAATGAAATTCGCCGGATCAAAGATAGCCCGAAAGCCTGGATGATTTACCGCCTCGATTAAATCCAAGCACCGTTCAGCTGTGTCACCATAGATGCCTGTCTCGTTTTCATGCAAGAGCATGACACCAGACCCCTCTGCGGCTTCCAGCATGGTGTGAAACCTGTCCAAGATTTGGTTGCGATAGTGCGCGGGATCGGCATTTTGGGGTAAGTAAAAAGAAAAAAGGCGAATATAAGGACTGTTTAGCTCAACAGCTATGTCCAAAATGCGGCGGAATGTGTCAAAATGGGGCCCATGGGGTTCTTCTATTCCGGTTTTCCCTATAGGGGATCCTATGGCAGATACACCGATCTCACCGGCCTTTAGGGTATCTTTGATGCGGTCGACGTCGGCTTTGTCCAGCACTGCCACATTTTTATTCCAAACACCGCGCAGCTCCACAAATCTAATGTTTTCCTCGTTTAGAACCCGAACTTGCTCATCTAGATCAGCCGAAATCTCATCAGCAAAACCACTTAGTTTCATCACTGACTCTACACCCTTTCATGATCGAATTGTTTGTTTGTGTTCCGACTCTGTCGCCGGTTCTTGAAATGCAAGATAAATCGAGCGAAACTCCTCTATAGAGGCCTCGAATGCCTCTACTACCCCGGGATCAAACTGCGTGCCTCTGCCTTCTAAAACCATCTCTATCGCTTCTTCAAAAGAAAACGCCCGCTTGTATGGACGCTCTGACGTTAGAGCGTCAAATACATCGGCTATCGAGGTTATTTTGGCCGCCACGGGGATGGCATCACCGGCCAGCCCGGAAGGGTACCCAGTCCCATCATAGCGTTCGTGGTGGTAGGCGGCAATCTCAATAGCCATACTAAATATGGAATAATCCAAGCGCAGCGCCTCTGCCTCAGCTTCTTCCAAGGCTTGTGCACCAATAATAGTGTGCTGCTTCATCACTGCAAACTCTGCTTCAGTCAATTTTCCGGGTTTTAGCAAAATACTATCGGGAATCCCAATTTTACCTATGTCATGTAGAGGACTGAAGGTGTAGATGTTATGGATAAAGGCCTCATCAATTACTTCAGAGTATAGAGGATTTTGTGCTAGTTTTTTAGCCAAAACCCGAGCATATCTGCGCATCCGCTGCAGATGCTCCCCGGTCTCTACGTCCCGAAATCCCGCTAAGTTAGTAAAACCCATGGTAGCGGCTAAGATCACATCACCCACCATGATGGCTTTTTCTAAAGCACCGGTGATACTGCCGGCGGCAACTTGCAAAAATTGCACATGATGCTCTTTGTAGGCATACTTGCTTGTACTGGACAAAAACAAGGCCCCCATCGGCCGATTATTGATGTTT
>JAAYQZ010000002.1 GCA_012519025.1 Bacillota bacterium | reverse complement strand
TTCAATGGGATGAGTTTTTAGGTTTTGAGCTGGTGGCAGAGGTGCCGGCACCTTTAACAACGTATTACTACAAGCCGGTGGTGGGGTCCAATGCAATGCCTGTGGTGATAGAACTGGCTGTTTCAAGTGTAGATCTGGCCGGACACGAGAGCCCCCGGAGCAGTTGTGCTGTGTTATCATGGCCCAACTAATCGGTGTTTTTAGCGGGGTGTCTGGTAGGGGTGATTTTCCGGACCCTTTTCGTAATCCAACAAATAAAACCCATAGGCATTGATAACATAAGTATCACCCACTTTGGTGACTCTTTTCTGCCCGCGACCGTAATTTAGGTGAGTGTGTCCGTGGATGAAGTATTTGGGAGAATGTTTGGCTATGATTTTTCTGTAGGTAGCAAACCCAGCATGGGCAACGTTGGGCAAATCATGGACTCCTTGTGGAGCAGCATGGGTGATCACAATATCCACTCCGCCGCGATACCAAAGTTTGGGGCGTGTGCGCAGATACTGCCAGTGCATCTGCCGTTCTGTATACTGTACTGCATCTCGAGTGTAAATCTGACTTCCCTCAAAGCCCAAAATGCGTATACCTTGGTAATTCACAAGCTTGCCGTGTATGTCTTCCCCACCGTCGGGAGGTGTCTGCTCAAATGAAAGATCATGATTACCGCGAACATAATATAATGGGGCGTTAAAGGTGGACATCAGATATGAAAGGTACCACTGCTTAAGATCACCGCACGCGAGAATAAGGTCAATTTTGGGGAAACGCTCCGGTCGATAGTGATCATATAAGAGTGGATCAATATGGTCAGCAACTGCAAGGACGTACAAGGAGAAAGTCCCCTCCTTTTTGCCAATACAACCAACATTTTCAAAACTTGCATGGTAACATTATAGATGATCTTGGGCCACAGGGCAAACCAAAAAAAACGAGCCCTCCTACAGGGCTCGCCATCCTATATCTTTGCGGTAATACATTCCTTCAAAAGAAAGATCTTCTAAGGCCTGATAGGCTTTATCTAAAGCCGCCTGCATATCGTTACCCAGGCTTGAAATTCCCAACACCCGCCCGCCGGAAGTAATCAATTGTTGATTTTGGAAAGCTGTCCCGGCATGATACACGTAGACATCGTCCCAGGATTCAATTCTGTCGACACCGTTTATGGGAAACCCCGTCTCAGGTGTCCCAGGGTATCCTTTTGAGGCCGCAATTACGCATACACAAGGTCGCGGATCCCACTCGGGGGGCGGCAGTAAGTGGAGCCGACCCTCGCAACTGGCCAACAACAGTTCCAAAAGGTCGGTCTTTAACCTAGGAAGAATAACTTGTGTTTCAGGATCACCAAAACGGCAGTTGAATTCAACTACTTTAGGTCCGGATTTAGTCAACATCAACCCGGCATACAAAACACCGGTATATTTAATGCCTTCTTGATGCAGGGCTTTAAGAGTGGGTTCTATGATAGTATTAAGGATTTCGTCCTCAAGGGCTTTATCCACAACAGGTACAGGACTGTAAGCACCCATACCGCCCGTGTTCGGTCCTGTATCTCCTTCACCGATGGTTTTATGATCTTGGCTGGGTGTAAGTAAAAGGCAGTTTGTCCCATTGCAAAGTGCCAAGATGGAAACCTCTTCACCACTGAGGAATTCCTCTACTACTATACGCCGTCCCGCTTCACCAACCAGCGCTCCGGTTAAAGCAGCCTCTGCAGCCGCAAGGGCCTCAGCGGTGCTGTTGGCAACAACTACACCCTTGCCCGCGGCAAGCCCATCGGCTTTAATCACAATAGGTGCCCCGGCATTTTCTATATAAGCCTTCGCTGAAGCAAAATCACTAAACACCCTATGAGCAGCTGTGGGTATTCCGTATTTGGCCATCAGATTTTTGGCGAATGCTTTGCTGCTTTCCAATTGTGCAGCGGCTTTTGAAGGGCCAAATATAACCAGCCCTCGTTCCTGGAATGCATCCACTATGCCTTCAGCCAAATACCCCTCAGGGCCCACAACGGTTAGATCAATCCCCATACTGTCAGCAAATTCCGCCAAAGATGAGGGACTGGGATCTGCAATGTTTGGTATCTGCGCAATGCAGCTGATGCCCGCATTACCAGGATAACACCATATTGAATTGACTTTGGTACTGTCTTTAAGTTTGTGGACCAAAGCATGTTCTCTTCCACCGCTGCCAATGACCAAGACCTTCATATTACCCTTCTCCCCTGTATTCTCCAGTTATCCGTCAATGCCAACTCAACTGCTTCGGGTAAAGCTATATGTTCCTCGTCCAAAATGCGTTTGGCCAAAGTTTCCTCAGTATCATCGGGCTGGATAGGTACAACCTTTTGAACCAGAATGGGTCCTGAATCCACACCCTCATCTACAAAATGCACAGTGCACCCGGTGAACTTTACCCCATATTCTAAGGCTTGACGCTGGGCGTTCAGCCCCGGAAAGGCCGGCAGCAATGAAGGGTGAATATTAATGATTCTATTGGGAAATTGGGCCACTATATTAGGTGAAAGCACCCGCATAAATCCTGCCAAGACAACTAAATCGATCTGCAGGTCTTCTAAGTAGTCAGCAATTTGTTGAAAATAATCTTCCCTACAGCCACCTTTTAGCCATGGGAACACTTTGGTAGGGATTCCTGCTATCTGGGCTCGCTGAAGCCCATAGGCATTTGTCCTGTCACTGATCACAGACACTATCGATGCGTTCAGCTTCTTTTGATGAACGGCATCGATCAAGGCCTGGAGGTTTGAGCCTCGTCCAGAAACGAGTACAGCCAACCGCCCCACACCACTTCCTCCTCACGTTAAAACGTCTAGTTGGATTTCTGAGAGATTTATGCAAAAACCACTTGGCCTTGACCTGGTGCAAGTTCCCCAAGAACATAGCTATCGATACCGTAGGTTGACAGCCTTCGCACAGCTAGATCAACGTGATCGGGATGAATCATTACGGCCATGCCGATGCCCATGTTGAATGTATTATACATTTCGTCTTCCGCCACTTTCCCGACCGTCTGTAAAATATCAAAAATAGGATGTATCGGCCAAGCCCCTTTGCGGATCACAGCATCCAAATTGCTCGGCATGGAACGGGGCAAGTTTTCTGGAAGCCCTCCCCCACTGATATTGGCCACCCCGGATACATCACAAGCAGCAAGTAAATCAAGAATGGGCTTAACGTAGACAGTGGTGGGCTGCAGCAATTCTTCGCCTAAAGAGCAGTCTAATTCCTCGAATTTATGGTTAACATCATAGTTGTTGTCGTGAAAGAAGATTTTTCGAACTAAAGAAAACCCGCTGCTTTGCAGGCCGCTTGAGGCAAGCCCGAGTACCACATGGCCAGCTTGTGCTTTTTCGCCTGTGACTGCTTTTTGCCGGTCAACTACACCCACTGTGAAACCTGCTAGGTCATACTCATCTTCTGGGTAAAAACCCGGCATCTCGGCTGTTTCACCGCCTACCAAAGCGCAACCGGCCTGACGGCAGCCTTCAGCAATCCCTTTAACGATTTCCTCTACTTTTGCCGGATAGGTTTTACCAACAGCCAAGTAGTCCAGGAAAAATAATGGTTCCGCACCTTGGCAAATTATATCATTTACACAATAAGCAACAACATCAATGCCGATGGTGTCGTGTTTATCCATCATAAATGCTATCCTAAGCTTAGTACCGACTCCATCGGTACCTGCCACCAAGACAGGTTCCTTGTATTTGCTTGTATCTAAGGCAAACAAGGAGCCGAAACTACCAATGTTAGTTAATACTTCCGGGCGAAACGTGGACTCTGTGTGTTTGCGGATGCGTTTGACTACTTCATAGCCGGCATGAATATCGACACCGGCAGCTTTATAAGTGCTTTCGGACATACAGCTTCCCTCCGTAAGACTTTATTTACCACTGTTTAAATCTGTTTTAATCGCCATTTGGGTTGGAACTTATCGGGTACTCACCGGTGAAACACGCCAGACAAAGATCCTCCTTTGCTATAGCTAAGGCCCTGACCAATCCATCCACAGACACATATTGGAGGGAATCGGCTCCGATTAAGGTGCGCAGTTCTTCCACTGTGCGCCCCCGTGCCACCAATTCGCTCTGGTTAGACGGCTCCACCCCATAAAAACAGGCATATCGGTAGGGAGGTGAAGCAATATATAGATGGACTTCTTTGGCACCGGCGTCTTTCAGTAAAGTAATCAATTGGGCCGATGTTGTGCCCCTTACGATGGAATCATCTATAACAGCAACGCGCTTCCCATTGAGCACCTCGGCAATTGGGTTTAGTTTGATGCGCACAGCAAGATCACGCCGCGCCTGATTAGGTTCTAGAAAGACCCGTCCCACATATCGGTTTTTTATGACACCTGTTTCAAAAGGAAGGCCGCTGGCTTCTGCAAAACCCAGTGCCGGCGATATACCGGAATCCGGCGCTCCAATGACTATGTCGGCATTGACTTTAGATTCCAACGCCAGTTCCTTGCCAATGGCCTTGCGAACCAAATAAGCATTTTTGTCGCTTAAGATGCTGTCGGGCCTGGCGAAATATATGTGTTCAAAGGCACAGAACGCTTTTTTGGGAGATGGCAGCAAACTGTGACTGGAATAACCCCGTTTATCCAGAACCAACAATTCCCCCGGCTCCACTTCTCTAATAAGTTTGCCGCCCAGGTTTGATACGGCGCAGGACTCTGAGGCAACTATAAATGCTTCAGGATCAGTTTCCATCTTACCCAAACAAAGTGGGCGGTTTCCTACAGGATCTCGGGCAGCAAGAATCATGTCTTGGCTCAAAATAACTAGAGCATATGCACCTTCCAATAGCCGCAGAGTTTTAGCCACTGCCTTTGGCAAATTCGTTTCTTCACTTTTAGCGATTAAGTTTAAGATAATCTCTGAGTCGGTATCTGTTTGAAGCATGGCACCTGATTGGAGGAGCCCTGCTTCCAGTGTGTTTCGGTTGGTCAGCCTGCCGTTATGAGCAATGGCCAAGCTGCCAAAGGCCGAGCGAACGGCCAGCGGCTGCGTATTAACGGCATGCCTGTCTTTGTCTGTAGCCAATCGCACATGGCCGATGGCACCATAGCCCGGCAGTTCTTCAATCTCATCTTTGCCAAACACGTCGGGGACCAAACCCAGCCCCTTTTTTTGCCACAGAGTATTACCATCGGATGTGACCATACCTGCACTGGCTTGGCCTCTATGTTGGAGTGCATAAAGGCCGAGGTAGCAAAATGGTGCTATGTTGATTTTGGAGTTTTCGCTGAATATCCCGACAACACCACAAGCTTCTTGAGGTGTTTCCGCCGTCGGAATGCTGGTCATTGCTTCATGTGGCATGCAATAGCCCCCCGCCATGCACTTTCTAGTTCTTCTACTTCCAGCTGAATCAGTGGAATCTGGTTGTTATCTGAGATCTGAATGATTTCTAATGTACCGGGTTGTACTTCACCAATGATCTTAACAGGTACATTGTGTGTTGACACCAATTCAATCAACTTCGATAAATCTCCCTTAGTCGTCGACACTACAATGCGGCTGTGACTCTCGCCGTATAAAAGGCTGCAGGCAGGTAGATTATCATCTAATGTAACGGATGCACCGAGCTTACCTTGGACACTGCATTCGGCCAACGCTGTTGCCAACCCACCTTCACTGCAATCGTGGGCAGATTTTACAAGCCCTGCTTCTATTGCTTCTAAGCATGCTGTTTGAAGACGCTTTTCAAGCTCCAGATCAAGTGCCGGTGGCTTACCTGCTGTCAAATCATGAATGGCGGCAAGATATTCGCTGCCACCTAATTCATCACGGTTGCTGCCGAGAAGCACAACTACGTCTCCGGCATCTTTAAAATCTTTGGTACAGATCTTAGCGGCATCATTGATTAGACCAAGCATACCTATGATTGGGGTAGGGCGGATCGCCTGATCTTGACTTTCATTGTAAAAAGAAACATTGCCACCGACTACCGGCGTATCCAAGGCACTGCAGGCCTTGGTTATACCTGCGATTGTTTGTGAAAACTGCCAATAAATCTCAGGTTTCTCAGGATTGCCGAAATTCAAACCGTCAGTGACTGCAAGCGGTTTTGCACCGCTTACAACTAAGTTGCGACCGGCTTCAGCTACTGCGGCGGCAGCACCGGTTTGAGGATCCAGATAACACAAGCGCGCGTTGCAATCTACGGTGAAGCCCACAGCTTTATTGGTACCATTGATCCCAACGAGACCGGCACCTGTTTCCCCCGGGGCTTTTAACGTATTGCCTTGGGCTTGGTAATCAAATTGCTTGTAAGCCCACTCTTTGCTGGCAATATTGGGTGAGGACAAAAGTTTTAGCAGAACTTCATTATGGTGTTTCGGTTCGGGGAGACTGTGTGGATCGAAATCCAGCAGTTCTTTAAGATAAGCCGGTACGCGGGTCTCGGGTTGATACATTGGTGCACTGGCCAAAGCCTCTGCAGAAACTTCAGCCAAAATGGTTTCCCCTTTGACTAGACGCATCATGCCATCATCAGTCACTTTACCAACAACAGCTGCAGGTATATCCCATTTGGCAAATATGGCTTTGACATCATTTTCTCGGCCTGCTTTGACTACGAACAGCATGCGTTCCTGAGTCTCGGAAAGCATGATCTCATAAGGTGTCATATTATCTTCTTTAACCGGCACTAAGTCCAGGTCTAATTCGATTCCGTGTTCCCCTCTATATGCCATTTCACTGGCAGAGCTCGTGAGGCCGGCAGCCCCCATATCCTGAATGCCGATTAAGTGTCCGGAACCAATAGCTTCCAAACTAGCCTCGATCAATTTTTTACCCGTCTCCGGATACCCCTGAGGTATTGCGGCACGTCTCTCTTCGGAGACACTGGTCAGCTCTTCCGACGCAAATGATGCCCCCTCAATGCCTTCACGCCCGGTGGGGGTTCCGGCTGCCATAACGGGGTTGCCGACACCTGTTGCCAATCCCTTGGCTGTTGGGTCACCTTTCTGCAAAAGACCCACAGCCATAGCATTTACCAAACAGTTGTCACTGTAGGATTCATCGAAGTATATTTCCCCCGCGATCATGGGGACTCCCACCGTATTGCCATACCCTGCCATGCCCTCTACAACGCCTTTAAGCAAACTTTGCTGGTGTGGTTCAGACAGTTTGCCGAATCGCAAAGAATTGAGCGCGGCTATGGGCCTGGCCCCCATGGTGAATATATCCCTCAGGATGCCTCCAACACCGGTGGCCGCCCCTGCATAAGGCCAGACAGCTGAAGGATGATTGTGACTTTCTATTTTCATGACAATGGCTTGGCCGTCCCCAATATCGATGATGCCGGCATTTTCCCCCGGCCCCTGCAGTATCTGGCTGCCGGTTGTGGGCAATTTGGGTAAAAGTGCCCTAGAATATTTATAACCGCAGTGTTCAGACCACATTACAGAGAACAAAGCCAACTCCAGTTCGTTTGGCTTTCGATTAAGTAGTTCGACGATTTTCCCATACTCATCAGCACTAATTCCCATTTCTTCCCACTTAGTAGTGTTGTCAGCCGACATGTTTACAGGCCTCCTTGAAGTGAGTTTAAATCTAAAGGTTTACAGTGAATGAAAAACCGGCTTTTAAATTAAATAAGGGTAGGTTACATTGATCAATGTGAAACCTACCCGCCCAGGCTTTTATCCTTCTACGGTGTAACACTGTATCTGAAGACAGTGTCTGCACCACTTGGTCCAGACTCGCGGTCGCGACGGAACCCTAGGTGCACTTTCAGCAAAGATATTGTGTACTTTTCTCATACCAAACTAATTATATCAAGGGATTTCTTTGTGTGCAACATTGTAACACCGAAACCCAAGCCTGGCGAGTTCGGCATCTTTACTTATCACTGTTTGGCATTGGGAATCTCGAAAATCCTTAAGTTTCTTTTGATAGATTGGGTAGGCCAAGGATAGCAGTTGCACTGCCAACAAAGCCGCATTTTTCCCGGCGTTGATACCTACTGTGGCTACAGGTATACCGGGCGGCATTTGCACCATTGCGTACAAAGCATCATTGCCCTGCAGGTGACCGCTGGCAATAGGTACACCGATTACCGGAAGCATTGTATAAGATGCCAATACCCCGGGTAAATGTGCGGCCATCCCTGCAGCGGCAATTAAGACTTTAAGGCCGCGCTTCGCTGCCGATTTCCCATAATCTTGAGCAGCATCAGGAGTCCGATGGGCGGAAAGAATCCGCACCTCAAAGGGAATGGCCCATTCTTCAAGGAGTTCTAAACCAGAAAGCATTACCGTAAGATCACTATCACTTCCCAGAACTACACCAAGAACCGGGTTTGAATTGTTATTAACTGATTCCGTTTCCCTCATAACAATAGCCGGGCGATGCCCAGTCACCTAACGAAGATCTTCTTAGGAACCGCATCGCCCTTCTCCCTCCACAAGCAAATATATAGTTAGTTTCCTAATGAAATCCTTAAAGACTTACAGCATCTTGTAAAAGGGCTATGGACTTTCGTTCCAGCCGCGAGACATGCATTTGAGAAATTCCCAGCATTTCCCCGACAAGGCTCTGGGATAAGCCCTCCACATGACGCAAGTATAAAATCTGTCGCTCTCTTTCCGGGAGTATAGCCAGACTTTCTTTAAGTAAAATTCGATTTTCTACAGCATCATAGTCTAAGTCGGAGTCCCCGAGCAGATCCTCAAGCACCATCTCTTCACCACCGGTTTCCTGTTGGAAGGACGCCGTGACACGGTTGGGGCCCGCCTCAGAGGCTTCTATCAGTTTTTCCTCATCAACATTGAGCCATTCACTTATCTCGGCTAATGTAGGGGTTTTTCCAGTTTTGCCAGTGAGGTAATTCCTGGCATCTTCCATCTGGTAGTACAAAGTTTTAGCCTGTCTGCCGATCTTTACACTCCAAGTGCTGTCTCTAAGGTACCGCTTTATCTCCCCAACAATGGTGGGTGTCGCGTATGTCACAAACAAAACCCCGTGTTCACTGCTGAATCGCTGCAAAGCCTTTGTTAGACCAAGTCCTCCTACTTGGATGAGATCTTCACGGAGCTGGTGATCGTTGGAGAACTTGCTTGCCAGGTACTCTACGAGCTCCCAGTGGGCCTGCACCAACGCCTCCAGCAATTTAGGGGACTTTGTCTTTTCATATTGAGCGAGATATTCGGCCACCACTTGCTTATCGTTTCGATACGAGAGATTTTCATGGTAAACCATTTCCAATGCTGGCATTATATCTCCTCCTACTGCCAACTTGCAGCTACTTATCTGAGGGACTGTTGAAACTAGTCCCAGATAACATGAGGTCCTTCGAGTCGTTTGGACATAAACATCAATTTAATACTATCTTAGTAATGAATCCGACTAACTAATATATTCCTTTTCCCTCCGTGGAATCCTGCCGACAGATGTAACACTTGTATTAAACTTTCAGTTTATCTTTTCGAGACAATTTATCGTGTGGCGGCTTCTGGTTCCAGAACATCCGTATGGAAAGAACTACCCCCGATAAATTCCCTCAAAATTGATGCAGCGGGAATATCATCATCAACCAGAGGCATGAAGTAATTAAGAAATTTCAAAAGGCGTTTTGCCTCAGAGTAACCGGGTTCACTTTTGTCCACAGAGTTCAAAAGGGGCTCTGCGTAACCTTTCAAAACTGCTAATTCGTAACACAAAGCAGAGTTAAACATAACATCGGCCTCTTCTTGGAAGGGGAAAATATTTATGCGTTCCCCTTGCCGCACATCACGCCAGCGTCGTAAAGTAGTCTGTGGGGAATTGGAGCGAAACTGGTAATCCCTCACTATGCGTCTCAAGAGCCGCACATCTGTTGTAGGTATGCGGTTGTGATCGTCTAAATTCAGCTGGGTTAATGCACTGATGTATATTTTGAACTTGTTGCCGCTAGGTATTGACTCTGTAAGCAGATCATTGAGTCCATGGATGCCCTCGATAATGATCGGTTGGTCTTTGGCAACCCGCAGCGTCTTACCGGTGTACTGCCTAGTTCCACTGGTAAAGTTGAATGTAGGTATCTCCACCTTTTGTCCCTGGATTAACGAGGCCAAGTGGGTGTTGAATAAGCCCAGATCAATGGCCTTGATGGATTCAAAGTCATATTCTCCCTGTTCATTTCTGGGAGTGTCCCTGCGATTTAGAAAATAGTCGTCTAGATGTAGTGCCACAGGCTTAAGACCGTTGACTCGCATATGAATGGAAAGCCTTTGTGCAAAAGTGGTTTTACCCGATGACGATGGCCCGGCTATTAATATAATGCGCAGAGCATCTTTACGTTCGAAAATTTGATCAGCGATTTGGACAAGTTTCTTTTCATGCAGCGCTTCAGCAACGCTAATCAAATCGCTCCCTTGACCGGCTGTGATCAGATCATTTAACGCTGCCACCGTTCCAATTTCTAGAATGTCGCCCCAACGCTCCGCTTCCCGGTGGATGCTGGCGAGTTTAGGCTGCTCTTTGTAGGGTGGAATGCTGTCAGGAGTGATTGAATCCGGAATCTGTAAAATGAATCCGGGCAGATAGTGCTTTAGACGAAAATGTTTTAAATATCCTGCACTGGGAACCATATACCCATAAAAATAGTCGTGGAACCAACCGACCCGGTATATATTGATAAAGTCCTCTTTTCTATATTTTAAGAGGTTGAATTTGTCCGGCTGGTTGTCGCGGTGAAACAGTTCTCTTGCCTCTTCAATATCCATGACGAGTTTTTCAAAGATTTCGTCTTTCTGAACGATGTTCCCCATGCGCTTTTCGACAGCTTTAAGATCTCTCTCACCCACTGCCTTTGTGTGGTGAATTTCTCCGTAAAGTCCGTTGCTTAACGAGTGTTTAATCGCCACTCGACATCCGGGCAATATCTCTTTTGCTGCCCGTGCCAATAGGAATGTTGCACTCCTTTGATAGATACGTCGACCGTCCTTTGCTTCCAAGCCAAAGAAGACTATTTTTGATTTCTGTGAGATGGGGTAGGTAAGCTCCCTCAGTTCATTGTCAATGTATGCGGCCAAAATTTTGCGCCAGGTATCGGGCCATATTTCCTTGCTTAACTCCTGTAAAGTTGTTCCTAGGGGAATTTTTCGGCGGCCAACTCCTTCTACTTCTACTTGGATCATGTGATTGTCTAGCTCCACAAGGTCACCTCCTGCCGATATGTGCAGCCTTGCCGTGTCTTTGATAATGTGCTAAACATTTTGGGAGATAATTTTTGTCGGAGCCGCGGCGGCCGAGGACCACTCTACTTTATGCTTACCCACTATGCCTTCGAGCCTGTCCACTAACTCTTGGGATTTCTTAGGGTTGACCCCGTATTTTTTTGGTAAAGCCAGCTGTGCAGCCCGGGGTTTTAGAAAGGACAATATGACAGGCAAGGGTCCGGGATATGCCTGCAGGATCCTCTGCAATTCCACTAAGGCAGCTTCCGAAAGTCCGTCTGCGTTTATAATCAGTGGCCCGTGAGGCTTTTTTGGATTCTCGCCGGGTAACCACTCTTCCATTCTATAAATAGCATTAGCGATGATCTTAGCTTGAAATTCACCAATTTCGCCATCTTCTTCGAATTCACCTGTGGGGGGTTCTTCACGTTCTTCTACTGAAGAATCATTTCTGCCCTGCACAATAAGGATGGAATCACCATTTAAAATGCTGTGATATTGGCTGTAAAGCTGCGGGAAAACGATGATTTCCACAGGTCCCAGTTGATCTTCAAGGGTGATAAAAGCCATTTCTTCACTGCGCCTGGTGATAATACGGCGGCTTTCTGTTACTATGCCCGCC
>JAAYQZ010000125.1 GCA_012519025.1 Bacillota bacterium | reverse complement strand
TCCCAGGAAAAACACTCGTCCCTGTTGCACAACCCGGTTTTAGGAAGCGAAGAGCGAAAAAGTTCCGCAAAAAGCTTATACAGATTTCGCAAAGCCCATGATCTAGCCTATCTAGAAGATCAGTTCAGTAAATCCGTAATTGATCGGATACCTTACCAAGGGCCGGTGGAAAACATAGCTGTTGTCTCGTTTGAAAGCTTCAGGGAAGAAGTTAAGGCCATTGCCCGCTTCTTAGTGGGACAAGCACGTGAGCATGGTGTCAAGTGGCAGGATATGGCTGTGGCAGTGTCTGATATGGATGCTTACGGAGGTCTACTGGAGCAAATTTTCGATGACTGGGACATTCCACACTTTATCGATCGCCCCCAATCCATTCGCTGGCACCCTTTGGTGGTTTTTTTAACAGGGCTGTTTGAAATCATCCGGAACGATTGGTCTACCCAGGCAGTAATGCAAGTTTTGAAATCAGACCTAATAGGCGGTGGACGGGACTGGGTGGATGAGCTGGAAAACTACGTGTTGGCCAATGGTATTGATGGCAAACTGTGGCTTCAAAAGGCGATTTGGGAGAAAATCCTCCAAGATCTTAGCTCTGTGTCATCGGGTATAGATGAACGAATGCAGGATCTGGGACAGATTGTTAAGTTTCATCGAGATATTGCTCCAGCTATGCAGGAACCAAGGCGGGGCAGGGACTTAATGATTTGTTTATGGCAGCTGTTGGAAGATTTAGGTATCCCCGAAAGAATCGATCACTGGTCAAAGGAAGAAAACCCACAATCCGATGGTGCCGGGACAGCTGTGCAGAGTGCAGATCATTTGGATATTTGGAATAAATGGGTTGGTTTGGTCGATGATTTTATGCTTGTTTCAGGTGACAGGCAATTTCTGTGGCATGAGTTTGTGGGTATGTTGGAGTCAGGTTTGGCAAACCTTCGTTTACAGCGAATTCCCCCGGGGTTGGATCAAGTACAAATTGCGGCACCAAGGCGGCTTTTGAACAATGACGTAGAAGTCTTAGTCATTGTCGGAGGCGATGAGTCACATTTGCGATACGATGAAAGTGAGGATGTGCTGCTGCGGGAGCATGAACGTACAGAACTGAGGAACTTTGGTTGGCTTTTGGAATCAAGGCGTCAAATGGCAGTGATGCGGGAGCCGCTTCACTGGTATTCGCTTTTTACAAGAGCATCAAAACGCCTTTGCATTACCTATTCTCTTGCTGATTTAGAGGGCAAACCGCAAGAACCAGCACCGATAATCCAAAGTCTGTGCAGAATATTTCCTGGTTTAGAAGGAGAAGCCAACGAATATAGGGCACGACATCTAATGTTTTACCCCTGCAGCATACAGGATGCCGCCGATCTATTTGCAGCCGCTGTTACCAAATGGCGGGAGAACCAGTCAATCACCGCCGAATCGGGTTTAAGGGATGAAAATGGGGAGCCTGCCGATATACTCAGTATATATAACTGGCTGATTAACCAAAGCCAAGGCAAGCGGGCTTTGGCTGCACGTCTTGGTGGTATACACTACAACAATGCACTGCCTCCTTTAGCAATTTCTACAGTAAAAGCTGTATATGGTGATCATATCCGCACAAATATACATCATGTTGAGAACATGGCCCGCTGTCCTTTTAGGTACTTTGCCAGTGCAGTTTTGAGATTGGAGGAACAGGAACACCTCACTTGGGACGCGCGCTTCGAAGGGATTCTGTGGCACGAAGGCTTAGCCAGATTTATTGTCCATCTGCAAACATCGGGTCAAGACCCCTCAGCGATGGAAAAAGAGCAGCTGTCGGAAATTGCTGAAGACGTTTGGCAAGACACTGTAAATGATTTAGCCAGCGGCTTTTTGCCTAGCCTAAAAAGTTACGAATACCGTGTACGAAGGCTGGGTCGGGCTTTTAACAGGGTAGTGGATGTTTTAGCCTGCCATGCACGCAAAGGCGAGTTTCGTCCTATTGCCGCAGAGATAGCCTTTGGATCGCAAAACAGGGCTCCTTGGCGAGTTCCGCTGCCCGATGGAAGCAGCTTATACCTCAGCGGCCGCATCGACTGCATTGAAGGTGCGGAACACGAAGGCACATTATATGTGCGGGTCCTTGATTTTAAAAGCGGATACAAAAAACTTCGTCTTTCCGAAGTGTACCATGGATTTTCTTTACAGTTGCTGGCTTATTTGGCTATGTTGGCAGAAGAGGGCGACTTTTTCCCCAAAATGAAAGATATCGTTTTAGCCGGGACACTGTATCTACCACTTCATGAGCCCTTTGTAACGTCTACAACACCTTTGGATGCAAAGGTGTTGGCGGAAACCCTGCTATCAAAATATAAGATGCAGGGTATCGTTCTAAATGATAAGAAAGCTATTCAGCTCATGGAGCGCGATCTCGAGGGTAGATCGAGCCTACTGCCGTTGGGTCGGCGCAAGAATGGCAATTTGTATAAGGACTCCCAAGCTTTTGATGCTTGGCAAGTTGAACTGCTGATAAACTATGTAAAACACTGCATCAGTCAATTGGGAAATGAAATGCTCCAAGGTACAATAGATATTGCGCCTTTTCGAGAAGAACGTACCCGCGCATGTACTTATTGTCCTTATCCGGCCTTATGCCGCTTTGAACTGGGAGTACCGGGGTGCGGTTACCGCTATATCCCAAGCGTGTCCGATGAGGCCGCCCTGTCGTTTATGGAGCAGGTCTGTGAAAACGTGCCTTACAGCGAATCTGGAGGTGATGGACCTGAGTAATGTAACGTGGACCAAAGAGCAAAAAGATGCTATTTTCACAAGGAAGTGCGATGTTTTAGTTGCCGCCAGCGCCGGTACAGGTAAAACTGCGGTCTTGGTGGAGCGGATTATTCAGGGCCTTTTGGATGATGAACACAGCCTTGATATAGAGCGCTTATTGGTTGTCACCTTTACAGAGGCGGCTGCGGCTGAAATGTGTCAGCGTATTCGTTCTGCACTAGAAGATAAGCTTTTTGAAGAACCGGATCATGGCCGTGTTTATCGGCAGCTAAGAAGACTTCCCCAAGCGTCCATTTCAACCATTCATGCATTTTGCTCCAAACTGCTTAGGCAATATTTCTACTACTTGGGACTTGATCCTAACTTTAGGATTATGGATGGATCTGAAGCAAATTTACTGCGTCAGGATATCGTTGAGGAGGTTTTGGCCGAGTGTTACACAAAGGCACTGCCTGAGGTTTTGAATTTTCTAGACGGATTCGGGGGCAGAGATGGAGATGGTGCAGTAAAAGACTTGGTTCTAAAACTACATGCCTTTCAGCAAAGTCTCCCAAACCCTCGAGTTTGGCAAGATGCAGTACTTGACAGTTATCTGCCGGGTAATTTGGAGACATTCCGGCAGAGTCCCATGATGGAGGAAGCCCGACAACAAGTCAAACTAGTGCTAAAACGCACTCTTTTTGTACTCAGTCAGGCCCTAGAACTTAGCCGTTTGCCGGGGGGGCCCCTGCCTTATGCGGAGCGACTCGAGTCTGAAATAGCGCAAGTTCAAAAGTTTACCCATGCCTTCTTAAAGGAGGGTTGGAAGGGTGAAGAGCTTGAATGGCCGCCCATCTTTAAGCGCCTGCCGTCAGTTAGAGACCCGGGTGTAAGCGATGAACTGAGGGTTGAGTGTCAAAGACTTCGTAATGCCGCCAAAGGCTTTGCAGACGGTTTGGCTGGGGATTATTTCCTGAGAAGTGAAGGGGAAATATTAGCCGAACTGTGTACGCAACAGCCTGCTTTGAAAGTGTTGTTTGGGCTTGTTAATGCCTTTGGGGAGCAGTATAAAAGCGCTAAAGACGCCATGGGTGCTTTGGATTTTGCTGATCTTGAACAACTGGCTTTGAGATTGCTCACAACAGAGCAGGACGATGGAACTTTGGTGCCGTCGCCTTTGGCACTGGAACTTGAAGATCAATTTGATGAGGTACTGATTGATGAGTATCAAGACACCAACGGTGTACAAGATTATATTTTGGCGATGTTGTCCGGTGCCTCAAGAGAAGCCGCCGGCAGCGTACCCCGGTTTATGGTAGGAGACATAAAACAAAGTATTTATGGCTTTAGACTAACTGAGCCGAAGCTGTTTTTGGAGAAGTATGATAGGTTTTCTTCCACTGTTGGGGCAGCGCAAAGGCGCATTACTTTGGGAACTAACTTTCGCTGTCGCAGGGAGATCATTGATGGGATAAATTTCGTTTTTCGACAGCTTATGAATACCGCAGTGGCCGGTATTCAATATGATTCTGATGCCGAGTTAAAACTTGGAGCAGAATACCCTATTTTGCCGAAGCAGAGCCGTATGCCCAGGGAGGCAGGAGCACCGGTTGCTGCGGCCGCGTTGGAAGAGGAATCACATTCACAGGCATTCGGACAGACCCGTTTAGAGTTTTATGTCTTGGATTCCAAATATAAACATAAACAGCAGCACAACCAAGCAGCCGGTGGAAGTGAACGTGATGCCGATGCAAACACCGCCGAAGGAGAAATTTCTGTTGATGCTGCTGACACAGAACATGATGAACTGGAGCGTTTGGAACGGGAGGCTTCCCTTATAGCCGGCCGCATTCACAGGTTTATGGACCGCACCAGTGGACATCTAGTTTGGGACAAGTCTCAAAAAACATACAGGCCTCCGGCATATAAAGACATTGTTGTACTGCTGCGGTCAGTTAAAAATCGAGCCAATCAAGTTCTGGAAATTCTAAGACAGGCAGGTATCCCCGCATATGCGGATCTTGATACCGGTTATTTCAGTGCAGTGGAGATCAGGTTGATGCTTTCGCTTTTGCAGGTATTGGACAATCCCAACCAAGACATCCCTTTAGCGAGCGTGCTTAGAGCACCATGGTTTGATCTTTCCACTGAGGAGTTAACTGCCATCCGCTTGGCCTCCCCGCGGGGCAGGTTTTCCGATGCAGTCAAAAAGACTGCCCAGCGAAGCGATTCTTTGGGAAAAAAACTTGCCGATATTACTGAAAGGTTGCATGCGTGGAGGACACAATCCCG
>JAAYQZ010000124.1 GCA_012519025.1 Bacillota bacterium | reverse complement strand
TCATGTCCTGCGAGGGATGCGGTGTTTGCCATTTGGTCTGCCCTGCTGATGCCATCATCTTAAAAGATCACGTCTCAGGCCAATGGTTCAAATCCGATTCACAGTACGGACCCCTTGTTCACGCCCAGCTTGGTATTGCAGAAGAAAATTCCGGCAAACTTGTAGCCAAAGTTAAAGACGAGGCAGTCGCGGCTACTGAGCATAAACAAAACATGGGAACTATGCTGGTAGACGGACCTCCCGGCACGGGTTGTCCCGTAATTTCCAGTATATCCGGAGTGTCTTTAGCGCTAATAGTTACCGAACCTACTGTTGCTGGTCTACATGACTTAAAGCGAGTTGTAGAACTTACTTCCCACTTTGATATCCCAGCCATGGTGTGCATAAACAAGTACGACCTGGATACTAGTTATTCAGAAGTTATTGCAGCCTATTGCCAAGAAAGTGATCTCATACTTGCCGGCCGGATTCCCTATGATAAAAGAGTAATTCGCGCTCTTACAAAAGGGCTGCCTCCTGTTTGCGAAAACGAAGACAGCCCCAAAAACAAAAGGGAGCCAAGTGCATCTGAGGCACTGAAAAACGTGTGGGATGTCGTATCAAGACATTTAGATACACTGCCCTGAACGTTTTATTATGCTTCTTTATATTTCCATCGCTTCAATCTTAAAGCATTGCTGACAACAGACACTGAGCTAAAAGCCATGGCAGCCCCGGCAACCATCGGTGATAACAGTCCCAAAGCAGCTACGGGAATACCGATAGTATTATAAATCAATGCCCAAAATAGGTTCTCTTTGACATTTCGCATGGTACTGCGGCTTAGTTGAATCGCTGCTACAACGCCCTTTAGATCACCTTTAATCAAGGTTATGTCGGCAGATTCGATAGCCACATCTGTCCCGGTACCTATGGCAAAACCAACATCAGCTGTGACTAAAGCCGGTGCGTCATTTATGCCGTCACCCACCATACCCACTGTTAAGCCTCTGTTTTTAAGCCTTTGCACCACCTCTGCCTTGTCCTCAGGCAAAACCTCTGCTAATACATGGGTGATTCCCACCTCTTGAGCAATTGCCTGAGCCGTACGCTCATTGTCACCGGTGAGCATATAAACTTCAAGATCCATACCCTTCATGGCACGGATTGCCTCAAAGGATGTTGGTTTGATGGTGTCAGCCACGGCAGTAACTCCACTTAAAATACCGTCAACTGCTGCCAACATTGCTGTTTTGCCGCCCTGTTCCAGCTCCTGCATTATATCTTCTACGTCTTCAGTGTGGATCTCGTTTTCGTGCATAAGCCTTCGATTGCCCACCAAAAGATTTTTACCGTCTATCTCAGCCTGGATGCCCTGGCCCGGCACCGCGGTAAAGTTTCTTACCTCTCCGAGTTCTAAATTACGGGCCAATGCACCTTTTATAATAGCCTGCCCCAACGGATGTTCTGAGCCCCGTTCTGCACTGGCAACCAAACGCAGTAATTCATCCTCGGTAAATTCCCCGATTACAACCACATCGGTAAGTGCAGGTTCGCCCTTTGTGATAGTGCCGGTTTTATCCAAGACAACGGCAGTTACTTTGTGGGCATTTTCCAAATGCTCACCACCCTTGATCAAGATCCCATTTTCCGCACCTTTGCCGGTTCCGACCATAATTGATGTTGGAGTCGCCAGTCCCAAAGCACATGGACATGCAATTACCAAAACTGCAGTCATGTTGATTAAAGCCCTGGTAAAATTGCCTGGATCACCTTTCAGATACCACAGAGCAAATGTCACGACAGCAACAGCCACAACAGCCGGCACGAATTTGCTGGAAATGATATCTGCCATGCGCTGAATGGGGGCTTTGGAACCCTGTGCTTCTTCCACAATGCGCACAATTTGGGCCAAAGCAGTATCACGCCCTACTTTTGTCGCCTCAAAAGTGAAAGAGCCGTGTGTGTTGATGGTGGAACCTATTACTTCATCACCAACCTGCTTGTCGATGGGAACACTTTCACCGGTTAGCATAGATTCGTCAACAGCCGAGAAGCCGTCGGTGATCACTCCATCAACAGGAATGCGCTCGCCGGGACGCACAATGATCAAATTCCCTACCTTCACCTCTTCGATAGGGACATCCCGTTCACCATCATCAGTAATAATCCGAGCAGTTTTTGCTTGCAGCCCAACCAGTTTTTTGATCGCTTCGGATGTACGCCCTTTTGCCCGCGCCTCCAGCAATTTCCCCAGGATAATTAGGGTAATGATGACTGCCGAGGATTCGAAGTATACTTCCTGCAGGCCCAATTGACTGCCCCAAAATGTCACTGCCACACTGTAAAAATAAGCCGCGCTTGTGCCTAAAGCAACCAAGACAGACATATTGGCACTGCCGGATTTTAAAGCATGATACCCATCTTTGTAAAAATGGCTGCCCGGGATAAACTGCACCGGTGTGGCCAAAAACAGCTGAAACCAGGGATTCATCAAAATCCCCGGCAGTTTATCTGTGATTCCCAAATGATCCAGCATAGTCAAAAGCAGCGGCAGTGAAAATGCCAAAGAGAAAATAAACATGTTCCGCTGCTTGCGTATTTCCTTGTCCCGCTCTTCCCGCTCCTGATCAATTTCGGCCTGACTAGATAAATCGTGGGCCCGGTAGCCAATATCTTCTATAGCTTTCCGCATATCTTCTACTTGAATAACGGAGCTATCATACTCTATTGTGGCCTTCTCCCCAGCCAGGTTTACCACCGCCTGCTGGATCCCCGGCAGACCCTGCAGTTGTTTCTCTACTCGACCGGCGCAAACAGCACACGTCATCCCACCGACCGAAAGTTCCGCCCGTTCTTTCATTATAAAGTCACCTCCGGGCTAAAATATACCCTACAGGGGTATTGTATAATCCTTTGCACGATCTGTCAAAGGCGTTTTAATTGTGCCCATGCTTATCTTCCCTATTTATCTCGACCCTAATCCCATCTACAGCACTATAAGGCCGATTTCGCAAGGATACTGTCTGTTCAAAGGCGAAGTAAAACCCAACCGGCAGTGCGGGACTTTCAGTTTACAAACAGGCGCTTGGCGGAAAGGAAGAGTGGTTTGAGCGGAAGACGAGCCAATGATCTAAGCGGCAAGGAATGGGCCAGATATTCAATCAGTGTTTGGAGCGACATCTCAAAAACCGGCGATGAGCGCAGACTGAAACACCCGGCCCTGTTCCCTAAGATGCTGGTAGAACGGTTGATCAATTGTTTTACGACACAAGACGAACTCATTGTGCTGGATCCCTTCATGGGCAGCGGCACTACGTTGGTTGCTGCCAAAAATCTGGGGAAAAACGGTATTGGTTTTGATATAAGCTCCGACTATGTTGAACTCGCCCGAAGACGCCTGGCACAAGCTAATTTGTTTGCAGAACACGAGTTTACCATATACCACCAAGATGCAAAGACTGTACCTGAAGTGCTGGAGCAAAACTCTGTGGATCTTTGCATCACCTCACCTCCCTATTGGGATATCCTGATGCAAAAACGGACAGCTGATCGCAAAGAAATCCGCAACTACGGTAATACTGAAGGTGACCTTGGACAAATCTCCGGATATGGGCATTTTCTCGATTCCCTCAGCAGCGTTTTTAAAGGTGTGTTTCATGTCCTGAAACCAAGTAAATATTGCATTGTAAACGTGATGGATTTGCGCAAAGGTGATCAGTTTTATCCCCTGCACTCAGATCTGGCCGCTTGCATGCAATCCCTGGGATTCATCTTTGATGATCTGATCATTTGGGACCGGAGACAAGAATATCACAATTTGCGTACCCTAGGTTACCCGAGCGTCTTCCGGGTTAATAGAATCCATGAATTTCTATTGATTTTCAAGAAACCGGGCTGAATACATTAAGGGGTTAAGCAAAACCTACTTCTACAGTGTCGGTATCTCACTTTTTCCAGTGCCTGGTTTAGCGCCGAATCGGGCAGGTAATTCAGGGGATAAACGCATGGCAGGAAAAATGACCCATTTACGGAATTATCAATATTGAGAGGAGGATTAGCGTGCCAAAAAAAGAGTGTGTAGCTATGATCCTAGCCGGAGGTCAAGGCAGTCGGTTGAGCGTTCTTACAAAACGAGTAGCCAAACCTGCCGTGCCCTTCGGTGGTAAGTATCGAATAATTGATTTTGCCTTAAGCAACTGCACCAATTCCGGTATCGATACCGTGGGTGTCCTGACCCAGTATCAACCGCTGGCCCTAAATGCCTACATTGGGATAGGCAGCTCCTGGGATTTAGACCGCAGAAGCGGTGGCGTATCTATACTGCCGCCTTTTGTGAGGGCCAGAGGGGGCGAATGGTACAAAGGCACCGCTAATGCAGTCTACCAGAATATTGATTTTATAGAAACCTATAAACCCGAATATGTACTGATTCTGTCAGGTGATCACATCTACAAGATGGACTACGCTAAAATGCTGGATTTCCATAAAGAACATCAAGCATCAGCCACAATCGGTGTCATTGAAGTTCCATGGGATGAGGCCAGCCGCTTCGGGATCATGAATGTAGACGAAGACCACTTAATTACAGCATTTGAAGAGAAACCGCCTAAACCCAAAAGCAACTTGGCTTCCATGGGTATCTACATATTCAACTGGCCTCTTTTACGAGATTACCTTCTAGATGATGAAAACGACTCCGACTCCAGCAATGATTTTGGTAAAGATGTAATACCCCGCATGTTAAGCAACGGTGAACCAATGGTGGCTTATCCTTTTCAAGGATATTGGAAGGACGTGGGCACCCTTGACAGCTTGTGGGAGGCCAACATGGATCTATTGGGCGACGATCCCGGCCTTGATCTTAATGACCGCCGCTGGAGGGTTTATTCCGTCAATCCTACCCAGCCACCTCAATTTTTAGCCCACTCCGCCGAAGTGCATAATTCCTTAATTAATGAAGGTTGTATAGTCTATGGTCAAGTAGAAAGATCAGTACTTTTCCCCGGTGTGCGAATCGGAATAAATTCCACAATACTGGACTCTGTTATAATGCCCAATGTGCATATTGCAGAAAATGTAACAATTCGTAAGGCCATTATCGGCAATGACACCATCATTAGTGATGGTGCTGTTATAGGGGAAGCAACACCCAGTGAGCAGCTTACAGTAGTCGGCGAGGAACTAATCATCCCCGCCCACAGTAAAATCACAGGAATATATGATGGGGAGGCCGTAACATGAGTGAAGTTATGGGAGTGATTAATCTTGCGGAACCCATGGACAACATGCAGTACCTAACTGAACACCGGCCTCTTGGGGCTGTTCCCTTCGGCGGGCGTTATCGCTTGGTTGATTTTACTCTTTCGAATATGATCAACGCTGGCATTCAAAATGTGGGTATATTTGTCCAAGACAGATATAGGGCTTTAATGGATCACTTGGGATCCGGCAAAGACTGGGGTCTTGATCGTCTGAGAGATGGATTGTTCATTCTTCCTCCTGACGGGCACCACCACAGCCTCAACCCCGGAGATATCGAACTGCTTCACCGTCACCTGGATTATTTCGAGAAAAGCCGACAAGACACTGTAGTTATGACAGGCACTTCCATGATCTGCAACCTGGACTTTAAAGAGGTTCTTGCTTACCACAAGGAAAAAGACGCCGAAATCACCATCGTCTATAAAACCGGCGTGCCGGGCCCGTATGAGGGCCTTTGCACCCTGTTGGACTTAACCAGCGACCAAAGGGTGACAGGCATTGAGGTTGATCCGGTTATTCCCAGAAGCCGCAACCTCTCAATGCAAATGTACATTATGGATAAAGGTTTGCTGATGGAATTGCTTGATCAATCGGTTTCCCGAGGCGAAACTGACTGGGTGAAAGATTGCCTGAACCGCAATCTAGGCCAATTGAGGGTGTTTGGTTATCCCTTTAAGGGTTATTTAGGCAAAATAGCTTCACTACAGAGCTATTACCGAACCACAATGGAGCTTTTGCACCCCACCATCAGTCGAGAGTTGTTTTTCCACGCCGGCCTCATCTACACCAAAGTCAAAAATGAACCTCCCACCAAATATCACGAAAGTGCCAACGTGAAAACATCCTTAATAGCCAACGGATGTGTTGTTGAGGGAACCGTGGAAAACAGTGTCCTGTTTCGGGGAGTCAAGGTGGGCAAGGGAGCCCATGTCAAAAACAGTGTTTTAATGCAAAGGAGCATTATCGGGGAAAATTGCCAGTTTGAACACGTCATTTTAGATAAAGATGTGCTGGTAAGTTCAGGGAAGCACCTTATGGGAGCCCCGGAATATCCCCTTGTTATCCGCAAGAAGACTGTCTTGAGCTAAAGAAAGGGAAAGATGCCGTGAAAGTGCTATTTATCGCTTCCGAAGGAGTCCCGTTTTTTAAGAGTGGAGGATTGGCTGACGTCGTCGGAGCCTTACCTAAAGAGCTGCAGCGTCAGGGTATTGATGTTTCCGTCCTGTTGCCGAAATACGCCGCTCTTCCGGATGCTTTCCGTGACGAACTGGAGTATATAACATCCTTCGTCACCCGGCTCGGCTGGAGACACCAGTACAGTGGGGTACTGAAAGCGAAGTATCAAGAAATTCCCTTTTACTTCATCGACAATCAGTACTATTTCTATCGAGATGGCTTGTATGGATATGATGATGATGCAGAAAGATATGCTTTCTTTTGCCGTGCGGCGCTGCATGCCCTTCCACAGATAAATCTGAAGCCCGACATCATCCACCTACATGATTGGCAAACAGGTCTAGTCAGTGCCCTTTTGAAAGGTCATCACCGTCATGATCTTTTTTACTCACAAACAAAGACCGTTTTCACTATCCACAACCTGAAATATCAAGGTGTTTTTCCAAAGAGAATTTTCACAGATATGTTGGATTTGGACTGGAGTTTTTTCACCACCGACGGATTGGAGTTTTATGACAACGTTAATTTCCTCAAGGCGGGGCTTGCCTATTCAGACACCCTAACTACAGTCAGTCCCACATATGCTGAAGAAATCCAGTACCCCTTCTTTGGCGAAAATCTACACGGTTTTTTGCGTAAGCGTAAGGAGAATTTATTTGGCATTTTAAATGGAATTGATTATGAGATTTATGATCCCGCAAATGATCCTCATATTTTCGCACATTTTGATGCACACTCACCGGAAAACAAAGTGAAAAACAAACTTGAATTGCAGAAGGTGTTGGGACTGCCGGTAGATGACAAAGTCCCCATGATTGGCGTTATCTCGAGGTTGGTTTCACAGAAAGGTTTGGATCTGATCGGCCATGTATTGGATGAGATTCTGGCCGAGAGCCTGCAGTTAGTAGTACTTGGAACCGGTGATCATTACTATGAAGAAATGTTTAGAACCAAAGCTTCACAATATCCCCGTAAACTTTCTGCCCAAATTCGCTTCGATAATAGGTTAGCCCATAGAATTTACGCCGCCTCTGATATGTTTTTAATGCCATCGCTGTTTGAACCATGCGGGTTGTCACAGCTAATTGCTCTGCGCTACGGGGCCTTGCCTATTGTTCGAGAGACCGGAGGCCTCAACGACACTGTTTTATCTTACAACAGTGAAACAGGTGACGGCAATGGGTTTAGTTTTACCAATTACAATGCCCACGATATGCTGTATACTATTAGGCGAGCTCTTGAACTGTACCAAGATGAATCTACCTGGGCGGCAGTTCAGGAAAACGCCATGGAAATGGATTTCTCGTGGGATAAATCTGCTGCAGCCTATATTGATATTTATCGAAAACTTGTTAAAGCATAATTGGGAGGAGAAGGGGAAAAAGAACCTATGCCATTTCCACATTTTTCGAGTCGGGAATTCTATGAAAAATACCATTATAACGGGGAATTAGGGGCCATATATCATCCAACACACACTACTTTTCGGGTTTGGGCTCCCACGGCAGCACAAGTATGGCTGGTCGTATATAACACGGGTTCTGGTGGGCATGGTACTAAACATCCTTTGCACATGGGCATCAATGGTACTTGGTCAACAAGTTTAAACGGTGATTGCCACGGTTTATTTTACAATTATAGGGTCCTCATCAAGGGCGTGACTAACGAAGCAGTAGATCCTTATGCTAAAGCGTGTGGTGTTAATGGTGAAAGGGGGATGGTAGTTGATCCCAGACAGACTAATCCTGCAGGTTGGGACAAGCTTGCACGCCCTCCTTTAAACAGGTTTGTTGATGCCATTATCTATGAACTGCATATACGAGATATTTCAATCCATCCAAAATCCGGTATCACACACCGCGGTAAATTTCTAGGGCTCACAGAAACCGACACTGTGGGACCGGGAGCCATAAAGACCGGCCTTGATCACCTTAAGGACCTTGGGATTACACATGTACAGCTGATGCCGTGTTATGATTTTGCTACCGTTGATGAAACAAGAAGCGATGGGTACAACTGGGGCTATGATCCCCTTAATTATAATGTTCCTGAGGGTTCTTATGCTACAGATCCCTATACAGGAACCCAGCGGATTTTGGAATTCAAACAGCTAATTCAGGCCCTGAAAGCAGCCGGCATAAGGGTAAATATGGACGTAGTATATAACCACACCTTTTACACACAAAGCTCACATTTCAATAAGCTGATACCAGGCTATTATTATCGTCAAAACGATGTAGGCGGATTTGCTGACGGTTCGGGGTGTGGCAACGAACTTGCGACTGAACGCTCTATGGTGCGCAAGATGATTTTGGACTCAGTGACCTATTGGGCAAAGGAGTATAAAATTGATGGATTCCGATTTGATCTAATGGGTCTTATGGATATCCCTACTATCAATGAGATCAGAGCGGCCCTCAACGAAATCGACCCCACTATCATGATGTATGGTGAAGGGTGGACAGGCGGCTATTCGCCTTTACCGGATAACCTCAAAGGCCTTAAAGGTAACGTAAGGGAACTGCCGGGTACAGGGGTTTTTAATGACGATCTTAGAGACGGTCTAAGAGGGCATGTGTTCTTTGCCGAACAACCGGGATTCATTAATGGTGGGGTCGGTAAAGAAGAAAGCGTAAAATTGGGAATTGTAGGGGCTGTCCGACATGACCAGGTAGACTACGGCAGTGTGATTTACACCCATGAGCCTTGGGCTGCGGAACCGGCACAGAGTATCAATTACGCCGAAGCCCATGACAACCTTACCCTTTGGGATAAATTGGCTGCAGTGTGCCCTAATGCTGAATCGACAGATCTGATGGCTATGCAAAAGCTGTGCGGTGCCATCATATTAACTTCTCAGGGTATTCCTTTTTTACATGCAGGTATGGAATTTTTGCGCACTAAGATGGGTGATGCCAACTCCTACAAGTCCCCTGATCATATTAACTGGATCGATTGGGGCCTTAAGCAGAAGCATTATGATATTTTCCAATACTACCGCGGGTTGATAACTTTACGCAGATATCATCCTGCATTTCGCATGACCCAAAGCATCGATATCCAAAACCATTTGCGGTTTCTTAATGTGCAGTCAGGCAACCTATTAGCATACTCTTTGGGTGGGAATGCAAATAATGACTCCTGGAAAACCATTGTTGTCATTTTTAATGCGAATCAAATAGAAAAGTCGGTTACCCTGCCTGCGGATGATTGGATCGTCGTTGTTAACCAGCACAAAGCAGGCACTTCTGTATTGGATAAAATCGAAGGCCGTCAAGCTGTCGCACCTGCTATGTCTGCTTTGGTGCTTGTGGACGCCGCCAGCTATTATAAGGTGGAGCCTCACTAATCTATCTTCCACGGAGGGGATGGAGTATGTCCAAAAGGAACTCGTCACCTTATAGTGACTTTGATCGGTATTTATTTCACCAAGGAAACCATTTCCATAGCTATCAAATGCTGGGCGCCCATATCGCCGTTAAAAATGGCAGCGAAGGTGTTAGGTTTGCTGTTTGGGCGCCCCATGCCCAAAGTGTAGGAGTAGTCGGCGATTTCAATGAGTGGAATGAAGTAGCCCACCCCATGGAACGTGTAGAAAACTCGGGAATTTGGGCCCTGTTTATCCCCGGGCTTGGCGAGGGTACTCTGTACAAATACGCGGTTCACGCCAATAATGGCATCTTGCTTAAAGCCGACCCATATGGTTTTTATGCCGAAGTAAGACCCAATACTGCTTCTATTGTTTATCAAATCCAAGGTTATCAATGGCAGGATGAAAAGTGGCAAAAAACTAAAACCTCAAGCTATGATAAACCCATGCTGATTTATGAGGTGCATTTGGGGTCCTGGAGGCAGCGGGCCTTGGAGGAGTTTTTGACCTACAAGGAACTTGCCCATGAGCTTATTGACTATGTGGTTGAAATGGGTTACACCCATATTGAGCTGCTGCCTGTTGTGGAGCACCCTTTTGACGGTTCTTGGGGTTATCAAGCGACAGGATACTATGCAGTTACCAGCCGTTATGGAACACCGCATGACTTCATGTATCTAATTGATCGCGCCCATCAACATGGTATTGGTGTTATCTTGGATTGGGTGCCCGGGCATTTTTGCAAAGATGATCATGGACTCCGACTTTTTGATGGGACACCTACATACGAATATGCCGACTCCATTAAAGCGGAAAACCACGGTTGGGGAACATTAAACTTTGATTTGGGCCGCCCCGAAGTGCAAAGCTTTCTCATATCCAACGCCTGCTTCTGGCTTCGGGAATTTCACATTGATGGGCTGAGGGTGGATGCTGTTGCCAACATGCTTTATCTTGACTATGAACGAAAACCAGGGCAATGGCGCCCTAATCGCTACGGCGGCAGGGAAAACTTGGAGGCAATTGATTTCATCAGAAAGCTCAACGAAGTTGTATTTGATGAATTTGCACATACTCTTATGATGGCAGAGGAATCCACAGATTGGCCTTTGGTCAGCCGTCCTACATACCTTGGCGGCCTTGGCTTCAACTACAAGTGGAACATGGGTTGGATGAATGATGTACTCAAATACATGGAGATGGATCCGATTTTCCGCCATTATCACCACAACCTGCTTACGTTTTCTTTCATGTACGCTTTCTCGGAAAACTTCGTTTTGCCCCTGTCCCACGATGAGGTAGTTCACGGCAAGCGCTCGTTATTAGATAAGATGCCCGGTGATTATTGGCAGAAATTTGCCGGTCTAAGGGCGCTGTTGGCCTACATGATGGCTCACCCCGGCAAGAAGCTGGTTTTTATGGGAGGTGAGTTTGGGCAGTTTATTGAATGGAAATATAGGGAAAGCCTTGATTGGCATTTACTTGAATACCCCCTACATGCCAAACTCCACAAATATGCAAAAACCCTCAACCATGTATATCTAGAAGAAGCGTCCCTTTGGGAACAGGACTTTAGTTGGGATGGGTTTGAATGGATAGATCCCCATGATTCCAGCCAGAGTGTGGTTTCTTTTATCCGCAAGGGTCGGACACCCGACAAATTTTTGATTGTTGTCTGTAATTTCACCCCGGAAGTGCGCTACGATTATCGACTCGGGGTGCCTGTTGAAGGGACTTATGCAGAAATATTAAACACTGATGCAGAAATGTATGGTGGGTCCGGGCAAATCAATAACCCTGAGTTGTATACCGAGGATTTAGCGTGGCACAATCAACCTTACAGCTTACTACTTAAACTCCCGCCTTTGGCTGCGTTGTATTTGCACCTTCTTCCGGAGCAGTAATGTCCAAGTTCTTTTGAAAATTGTCTAATCCACCCACTTATTAAAGGACTTTACAGAGAAATAGTGAATAGTGATCCGGCGGCATCAGGCTGCCGTATATTCCATCTCTCGTGCACATAACTTCTGATGCACTAATATACTGGGTGGGAACTAACCGGAGGTTGGATATGAAAAGTCTCACGAAACAAGAGTTCTTAAGAGCTGTCGAAACTAAAGCACAGCGCATGTTTGGCCGTACGTCAAGGCGTATATCTAGGCATCAACTGTACAAGGCAATTGCCATGGTAGTTAGGGATCTCATCATGGAGCGGTGGTCCTATTCAAGGGAGATTATGCATAACCAACCCGGGCGTGAGCTGTACTATTTGTCTATGGAATTTCTCATGGGCCAAGCCCTTGGCAATAATATCCACCTGCTGGAAATAGAAGACATTGTAGAGGACGTATGTCAAAAGTTCGGGATTTCCTTAGATGAGGTGGTTGACGAAGAGCCTGATGCGGGGCTTGGTAATGGGGGCCTTGGGCGATTGGCGGCTTGTTTTCTGGACTCTTTGACTACATTGGGTATGCCGGCCCACGGGTATGGTATACGCTATGAATACGGATTGTTTAAGCAAAAGATTGTCGATGGGTACCAAGTGGAGCTTGTAGATCCCTGGCTGGAGGACGGCAATGTTTGGGAAATTGCCGTTCCTGAGGATGCTAAAACAGTGCGTTTTGGCGGCTATGTTGAACAAACACAGCAAAATGGGCGTCTTATTTTTGAGCACAAAGGCTTTCAGCAAGTTAAGGCTGTTCCTTACGAAATACCGGTGTTGGGATACAAGTCTTCCTTAGTCAATACTCTGCACCTTTGGGGGGCACGGGCAGTTAAGCACATGGACATGAACTTATTTGGCCAAGGCAAATATATAGATGCCGTAGAGGAAAAGGAACTGGCTGAAGTTATTTCTAAAGTGCTGTACCCGGAAGACAATCACCTGGAGGGCAAGTCCCTGCGTCTAAAGCAGCAGTACTTTTTTGTATCCGCTACTATGCAGGACATCGTCGGCAATTTCAAAGATAAAGGCCACGATATAAGAGAATTGGCAGATAAAATTGTAATTCAGATCAATGACACCCACCCGGCGTTGTCGATTCCTGAACTAATGCGCATTCTGCTTGATGAAGAGGGGCTGGGATGGGATGAAGCTTGGCATATAACTACTAACACATTCGCTTATACAAACCACACCATTATGGAAGAGGCTTTGGAAAAATGGCCTGCCGATCTCTTTAGAGACCTCCTACCAAGATTATGGGATATTGTTTGCGAGATTAATGAACGGTTTACAAAGGCATTGTGGGACAAATATCCCGGGGATTGGGATAAAATTGCCCGTATGGCAATCGTAGCAGATAACCAAGTGAAAATGGCCCACCTATGTATTGTCGGTTCTTTTTCTGTCAATGGTGTTGCCCAGCTCCATGCAAACTTGCTTAAGGAAATGGTATTTCAAGATTTCCATGAGTTTTATCCAGGCAAGTTTATCGGAATCACCAACGGCATAACCTTTCGCCGATTTATTCACCACTCTAATCCAAACTTAGCTGATTTAATCACTGATAAGATCGGTGATAAATGGCTTTTGGATACGGAGGTGCTAAAACAATTTGCTAAGTATGCCGAAGATGTGGATGTCCATGCTAGACTGCAGTCTATCCGAGCCCAAAATAAACTCCACCTGGCATCTTACATTGAAAAGCACAATGGCATACAAGTTGATCCAAACTCTATATTTGATGTCCACATTAAGCGACTGCACGAATACAAAAGGCAGCTTTTGAACGTTTTGCATATTATGGCCTTGTACAATCGCTTGCTTGATAACCCAGACCTCGATATCCCTGCCCGCACTTTTATCTTTGGGGCCAAGGCAGCACCGGGATACCGAATGGCCAAACTCATTATTAAGTTAATTCACAGCGTCGGTGAAGCTGTAAACAATGACCCCCGGATTAAAAACAAACTAAAAGTCGTTTTCTTGGAAAATTACCGGGTGTCTTTGGCTGAATTAATCATACCTGCCGCCGATGTCAGTGAACAGATTTCCACCGCCGGTAAAGAGGCTTCCGGTACCGGAAATATGAAGTTTATGCTGAATGGCGCACTAACCATTGGGACTTTAGATGGCGCGAATGTTGAGATTAGGGAAGAAGTCGGCGATGACAACATTTTCATATTCGGACTTACCTCCGATGAAGCGAACAGCTATTATAAAGAGGGGAACTACTACCCCCAAGACATACTTGAACAGAACTCCGAACTGAATCTTATTTTGGAGCAATTGATTAACGGCTTTTTACCAGTGGAGCACCCGGATATGTTCAAGGAAATCTACGAAGGGCTTAAATACGGTCACGGAGGCATGGCAGATCCATATTTCGTAATTAAAGACTTTGCGAGTTATCAAAACGCCCACAGCCAGATCGGTGAGATGTACGGGCAACCCGAAAAATGGTGGCGGAAAGCAGTCATCAACATCGCCCATGCGGGGCGCTTCTCCAGTGATCGTACTATCAGTGAATATAGTGAACGAGTTTGGCGCCTTCCCAGATTTAGGACATTGTAGCTGATTAAAAAATCCCCGGTGTTAATCCGGGGATTTTTATATGATTGGAATCTCTTAGTATAGTTTACGCTGCCATACCAGATTGCCTTCGATATACGTCTCTTCAACTGAACCCTTATAACTAAAAGGTTCACCATTCAAGACGACAAAATCCGCATCTTTCCCAACTTCCAATGAACCGACTCTATCAGCAATACCCAAAGCTTCAGCCGGGTTGATGGTCATTGCCCGAAGAGTCTCGGCAAAAGGCAAACCATATTTATGGGCTATTGCCCCGTACTGTAGGAAGTAGCGGCAGTTGAGGAAGGGGTGATCCGTCATCAAACAGACTTTCACTCCGTGTTTTGCCAAAATGGCAGCGTTAGCATCTGTCATGTTGGCAGTTTCCACCTTCCCGGAGGACGACAAGCCCGGACCAACTACAGCTGTTGCGTTTTTCTCCCCCAGATATTCTGCAATCAAATGCCCGTCAGTGCAGTGTTCTATGGAATAATCAATTTCCAGTTCCTCGCAAATCCTGATAGCAGTTACAATATCATCATGCCGGTGGGCATGCACTCTGTAGGGGATCTCCTTATTCAGCACCATCAACCCTGACTCCAAATTTAAATCGGTTTCAAAAGGCTTACCTTCCGCTTGGGCCCGTTTCTTCTTCTGACCATACTCTTGGGCGTTTTTGAAATATTCTCTGATCATGGCCGCTATACCCATACGGGTTGACGGTGCTTGCTTTTGACCGAGACCGTGGGCTCCCTTCGGGTTTTCCCCAGTGGCACCTTTTAGGGCAGTAGGACTTTTCACCACCATTTTGTCAATAATTGTACCGTAGGTTTTACAAGCAAAACCCAACCCGCCGATGGGATTTGCCGAGCCCGGCAAAATTTGAACAGTGGTGATACCACCTTCCCTGGCAGATTCAAAACTAACCTGCCTGGGGTTGACAGCATCAATTGCCCTAACCTCACCTGTGATGGCTTTGACTGCCTCGTTACCGTCATAGCCGGCCCTGCCTTCACCATCCCCCCAGATTCCCACATGGGTATGGGCATCGATCAGTCCCGGGATAATTACCTTCCCACTAAGATCCAGCACCCGTGCGTTCTCGCAGACAGATAGATCAGCTCCAATGTCTTGTATTTTACCCTCACTATCGATGACTATCATGCCGTTTTCCAAAACATCGCCTATGACAGGATAAATTTTAGCACCTTTGACTACCAGCATTAATTTTGACTCCTTTCATAAACGATTTCACCATCTATGATAGTCACATCAACGAAACTAGTAAACTCTAAAGGGTTGGCAGACCAAATCACTATATCTGCGTCTTTACCTGGTTCCAGGGAACCGACTTTATCATCTATACCCAAGTGTTCTGCAGAGCCCAGTGTGATTGCCTTCAGAGCATCTTCATCTGACATACCCCATTGAGTTGCTGTACTCGCCGTTAAAATGAGATTCCTTCCATCGACAATCGGATGATCTGTGATAAAACAAAATGGGATATCTTCACGGGCAAAAACGACAGGAGTCCTGAAATCCCGTTCCTTGTTTTCTACCTTGGAGCCATAATGAAGCGTTGGTCCAACCGCGCAGTGAACGCTTTCGTCTTTAATGATATCTTTCAGCAGATATCCGTCTGTTACGTGATCTAGGACATACTTTACATCAAATTCCTTACAAATTCGCACAGCTGTTATGATGTCATCATGTCTGTGACAGTGAATGATCAAAGGGATCTGCTTTTGAATAACGGGCAGCAATGCTTCACTTTTCCAGTCTTTCTTAAAATCGGCACTACCATCTGTGGTCGCATTCAACTTCTCAAAATATTCTTTGGCCCGCAGTAATGCTCCCCTTAAAAGTGCGGCACTGCCCATTCTGGTGGACGGAGATTGCCTTCTACCGCCGTAAGCGTTTTTTGGATTTTCACCCAAGGCAGCTTTCATCCCCACAGGGTCCTTAAGCACTGCTTCATCTACTATCATACCCCTGCATTTTAGCGCGAGCCCGGTTCCGCCCAGGATATTTCCGCTGCCCGGTAGAATCCCCACCACAGTTATACCTGACTTTCTGAATACCTCAAATGCCTCATCACCCATGTTGATACCATCTCGAGCAGTACAAAAAGGTGTAATGGGGTCTGTGCCCTCATTGGTATCTCTGCCTTCCCGACCCACTCCGCTTTCTGAAAGTCCAAGATGAGTATGGGCATCTATCAACCCGGGTGTTGCCACCCTTCTTTTCCCGTCAATGATCTTTCGACAACTAGACAGATCGAGATCTTTACCAAGGGCCTTGATCTTTCCATCCTCTATTAAAACATCCCCCTCGGCAATTGTTCCGTTAGCAATTGTCTCGATTTTTATATTGGCTATTCCAAGCATGTGCCTGCTCCTTCCCTAAACTCTTCCATCCCGCGCATGGCCCTATTTGCCTATCCCATCGGTCCCGCACACCGTGATAGAATTTCTCCATAAATAAACAAGACCCTCTAATGGATACAAAGCAGCAAAGGGTTTTAGGTTAATTAGCGAGCAATGCAATCCCAATAAATATCAAGGAAACAGCCAGGTATTGTTTAGAGTTGAGCTTTTCCTTTAAGAAGATGCTGGATAAAATCACAGAAAACACACTGTAAGAGGCAACAAGCGGCGCCACGATAATCGCATTTTGAGACATGGCAAACACGTAAAAAAATTGCCCTATCGTTTCGAACACTGCAGCAGCGCCTCTGTCTTGTTCCGTCCAAAAGCTGAACGGTTCCTTTTTCCGTTTTAGGTATATAAACGCTGCAACCGCACAAATGAAGAAACTATATTCATAGGCTAACAATGCCATATCTTCGCTGATAATAGACAACTCATCGAGGTAAATAGCATCAGCGAAAGTTCCCAAACCGTCGACTATACAGTATAAAACGGGGAACATAATGGCAACAAACCCGCTTTGGTATTTTTTATCAGACCCAACCGCGACAGAAGCTTTCACGGTGCTTCGTTCCAAGGCGGCCAAGCTTACGATACCAATTGTTACCGCAGTAATTGCGCCTATTTCCAGGTGACTTAGCTTATGTGCAAAGAAAATGTAGATTAAAATAGATGTGACTGCACCCGAAGAGTTTTGTACGGGAGAAGAAATCGACAGCTCAAGATACCTAAGACCAAGATATCCTATAGTCATAGACAAAATATACATTGATGAAACGGGAAGATATATTACAAGGTACTTCCAGGAAAAATCAATGTTATTAAACAGCATGTATCCAAAGGCATGCAGACCCATAACCAACCCGACCATGACAACGGTCTTAAGATGGCTCATCCGATCTTCCGGTACAGCCCCCTTTTTATAAAATACATCTGCCACAGCCCATGAAAGGGTTGCCACCATCGCAAATATAAGCCACATATTTGTCTACCTTCACAGCGAGCTTTATGTCGAGTCTTTTACTTTCAGGCAAAACAAAACCCCCGCTGACCTCATGGTAGTGGGGGTTTTGTTTGGTGCGCCCGACAGGATTCGAACCTATGGCCTCCTGATTCGTAGTCAGGCACTCTATCCAACTGAGCTACGGGCGCAACTAATGGCGGAGGAGGAGGGATTCGAACCCTCGCTAGAGCATTGGCCCTACTACAGGTTTAGCAAACCCGCCCCTTCAGCCAACTTGGGTACTCCTCCACGGCTGAATTATTTGACTGTCGCAAAGTACATTGTAGCATACAGCCCCTTGCCTGTCAATAATCAATCCTGCGCAAAGGGCCACTTGCGGTGCCGAGACTTATTAGAGGTCTCTTTATATATAATACAGCCTGGGAGCATCTAAATCAAGCTCTATCTCAACAACTAGATTTCCTGCAGCTTAATGCTGCTGAACCGGTTTCTTTAGATAGTGGTTGTGCCGTCGTCATCGCTAATAATCTTCAGGATATTTATCTCCTCACCGGTCATAGCATCAACATAGATGAAATAGGGCTCGTCATTGTTATCTACACCTTTAAACTCATAGCAAAGGGCTTCCTGGGTGTTTTCTCTGGGGATAATTGCTAAACGAGTGGAATCCACCTTGAGCTCCGAATTCACTGCAGCACGGGCTTCTTCTTCACTTACCTTAGGCTGTTCTATTGTGCGATCATGATGGGCCATGACATAACCCAGCGCCTCATATCCGACAATTTCGCCGTTATCCAAAGCCACATTGACCTTGATTAAATCAGGATAGATCAATACTTCATCGATCTCAGGTGCAAAGGGTATAGCTGCCATGTTGCCGGATCGGGCTGCATAAGTTGGAACCATGTTCTTGAATCCTTTGCTGGCAAGAAAAGCGGTCGCCTTTGCACCGGCCTCTTCCAGATCCAGACGGGCGTCTTCTATGTTCCTGTAATTCATCATGGTAAGAATGTGCCCACCCTTGCGACTAATGTCAATAGCGGTTTCAATGCCCCGGCCGCGGGTGGGTCTGACAACAAAGGTGTAGCCGGCGATCGTGCCCTTAATGTCGCTGTGTTTTTCTAAGGCTGTCCCCTCTTTCAAAGAGCCGGGTAGAAAAGCCAGCACTTTATCACGAGCCTCCTCCTCACTTATGTCGGCACCAGTCAATCCCTTAGGCTTCCTTTGGGCTACTTGGTCTGAGAAGGGTCCATCATATATTAAAGTTGGGAAGTTGTCTATACTTTCACTAATAGTTGTAAAAGGATTTTTTTCTGTGGAATCCTTCGCAGTCGCTCCGATTCGCGGCAGTTTTCTGCGGGCACCTTGTTCAATTTCCATCCACTGCAGACGACCCTCAGATGCGGAAGCTCGGATTTCATGTAAGTTGCGACTCAAAACGTTTGCCTGCTTCCTAAGATTAGTCAACTGTTCTTTGTCTTTCTCGGTTAAGTTCTGGCCAAAAGTGTGGCCCCGCATCAACATGTAGGCATAATCCCCTGCCTGGGTCAAAAATTTACTGACTGACATAGTACCATCATGTCCTAGAGGCAGCTGACTAAGGTTTGCCTGGCCTGTCATGGCTTCCTGCCAGATGCCGGAGAGGTGGCGTACATTTTCCGGCATGCCATTGGCGACCAGCGTTTTGGCCAGTCCCACTTCAACTTTCTCTATATTATCCAATAATGAGTGAAAGGAACTTTGGTAACGGTTGGCAACAGTGACCTCCAAGTCTCGCCGTGCATTGTAGTGCGAGGTCCCCCATAATCCCACCCCAACCGCTATGGCCAACAACAAACCTATTAATGGAATCGTCCATTTACCCACGGCACTCGCCCCCTAGCCTTTATGTATTGGTTTATCTTGCAAACACATGTGAACCAATCCAAACAATAATTGACCTTGACCAGATCCACGGATTTACCGGTTTGGATGGATTCCAGAAAAATACAGCCCCGTACGCAGGATCGTAACCATTGGCGGCATCGCGGGTTGCCTGATAGGCGGATGCACTCGGTGTACGCTGCCAAATTAGGCCATTGGTGACTGATTCAAATGCATGAGGCTGGAAAATCACACCGCTAAGTGTATTAGGAAAGCGGGGATCGGAGACGCGATTTAGTATCGTGGAAGCGACTGCAACTTGGCCGCTGTAGGGCTCCCCTTCTGCTTCCGCGGCCACTACTCTTGCCAAAAGATCGATGTTGTCTACACGGCGCACACCCCGTGAAGCAACCATCCGACCGGCTGTAGATGGAGGTGCAGAAGTTGATGTTGTTGATACGTTAAACCCCAGGGCAGCCCACGTCCGGGGGCCCACCACCCCATCACCTGTTAGACCTACACGCTGTTGAAACCTTTGCACTGCTTGGGATGTTTCAGTGCCAAATATTCCATCTGTCACACCTTGGTAGTAACCCCAACTTTCCAGTTTCCACTGTACCAAGCGCACATCATGACCGCTGCTTCCACAATGTAAAGCAGGCCTTGACTGTGCCCAAACGGCGTTTATACCTCCCACTGCCATTAGACAATTTAGGCTAATCGTGACTGAGACAACCACTAAAACAAACACAACGAATCGCCTCATAACTCGCCCTCCTGCTGTTTTCGATTATAGTAGGTAAAGTCGGTTTTGTTTGATTCATCCACCTGTATTGTCTTGTAGAATGTCCATTTTTATACTTCACAGGGGGCTCTACGATCTGGTAAAAAAACCCCCACCGGAGTAGGGGTTGCTTTAGATGGTGTTCACCTTTAGTTTCAAGTTTAGCTTTATGGCTAGAACTTTTCCCGCGGTTCGTAATGGGTGTGCAGGAGTTGGTGGGATTTCTCCCCTAAAGGTTTGCCTAAATACTCTTTATACAGAGTCTTGACTGCGGGATTGTCATGTGATTTGCGCAAAGGCATTCCAGCATCTTCTTCATAGATGGCTTTGATGCGCAGTGTGCGCTCCTCAGTGTTGGTTGGAATAGGCTGCCCTCCGCCACCGATGCACCCTCCCGGACAGCACATTACCTCAATAAACTGGTATTCAGCTTTTCCCGCCCGAATTTGCTCCATCAAGGTCTTTGCATGTTGAAGGGAATGGGCAACTGCAACTTTCACTTCCAGCTCCGACACTCCGTTGTTTGTGGCCTTATCTCCGGCTGCGGCTGCTTCCGGTATTGGCAAACTAACAGTCGCAGACTTAATTCCCTCAAGACCGCGCACATCTTCGAAATTAACGTTTTCCAATTCTTTACCGGTAACCAATTCGTACACAGTGCGCAAAGCAGCTTCCATAACCCCGCCACTGGCACCAAAAATAGCACCGGCACCAGTAGATATGCCCAAGGGTTCATCGTATTCCTCTTCGGGCAAGCCGGAGAAATCAATGCCCGCCTCCCTCAGCATACGGCCGAGTTCCCTTGTGGTGAGCACGACATCCACATCAGCGTAACCGCTGTCGGACATCTCCGGGCGGCCAGCTTCAAACTTTTTGGCCGTACAGGGCATGATCGAAACCATTACTATATCTGCAGGATCCAGGCCCGCTTTTTCAGCGTAATAGGTTTTTGCCAAGGCTCCAAACATCTGCTGCGGTGATTTGCAGGTGGACAAATGATCTAATAGTTCGGGATAATAATGTTCAATATATTTGATCCATCCGGGGCTGCAGGATGTCAGCATGGGTAAAGTGCCGCCTGTCGAAAGACGGTGCAGCAGTTCATTGCCTTCTTCCCAAATGGTAAGATCAGCTGAGAAATCAGTATCAAACACACGATCAAAGCCCAGCCTTCGCAGCGCGGCCGTCAGCTTTTTTGTCACCCGTGTCCCCACCGGCAAACCCAATTCCTCACCAATGGATACACGGATTGCAGGAGCAGTTTGTACTATAACGTGTTTTTGGGGATTTGCCAATGCGGCCCAAACCTGTTCGGTATCATCTCTTTCGGTTATGGCTCCGACTGGGCAAACCAAAACACATTGTCCACAGGTTACACAACTTATTTCTGCAATGCTTCTCCAAAATGGTGCTGTTACGACTGTATCAAAACCTCGATTTACTGATTCTAACGCACCGACACCTTGGATGTCGTGGCACACACTTACACAACGCCTGCAGTTGATGCACTTATTAGGATCCCTCTTCATAGCAGGCGAGAGTTCGTCTATTGGTAGATCCCTTTCAATATACGGAAAAGATATTTCCCTTACTCCCAGACGATAAGCCAATGATTGCAGTTCACAGTTTTGATTACGCTCGCATTGAAGGCAATCTTGGGGGTGATGGGCCAACATCAACTCTACCACTGTTTTCCTTGCTTCTCTGACTCGCGCAGTGTTGGTCTTTACCTGCATCCCTTCTGCAACCGGGTAGGCACAGGCAGGTTGCAGTACCCGCTGCCCTTCTACCTCCACTACACAGACCCTGCACACTGCTTTTACTGCAAGATCCGGATGATGGCAAAGTGTGGGAATATCAATCCCAAGTTTACTGGCGGCATCCAAAATAGTTGAGCCCCGCGGCACTTCTACAGACAGTCCGTCAATCGTGAGATTTACAGCATCCATTAGTCTCCCCCCTTAGGCAATGTGACTTCTTGCATTACAAACCCCTGCAGGACATATACCCTCTTCTATATGGGCCTTGTACTCCTCCGGGAAAAATCGCATCGTAGTTAAAATCGGAAATGGAGCCGTTTGTCCAAGGCCGCACAAAGATGCATCTTCCATGGTACGTGCTAGACGTTTGATCAAACTTACATCCTCTTCAACAGCCTCCATGCGGGCTATTTTATCTATCAATTCATAAAGCCGCCTTGTTCCCTCGCGGCAGGGCGTACACTGACCACACGATTCATGACAGAAAAACTGCAACAAACACCTTACAACATCTATGATGCAGTGTGTATCATCCATAATCATCAAAGCACCTGACCCAAGGGCAGAACCGGCTGCCTCTAAAGAATCTATGTCCATGGGCACATCTAAGAGTGCTTCTGGCAAACAGCCTCCGGAGGTACCTCCGGTTTGTGCCATTTTAAATGAGCGGCCATTGGGAATTCCCCCACCAATATCATAGATGATCTCCCTGAGGGTGATGCCCATGGGAACCTCGATCAACCCGGCATTGTTGATATTGCCGGTTAGAGTAAACACCTTTGTACCCGGACATCCTTTAGGACCAATATTAACATACCATTCAGCACCTTCTAAAATTATCGGAGCAATGTTGGCAAGGGTTTCCACATTATTCACGCATGTTGGTTTGCCCCAAAGGCCGACAGAGGCCGGATACGGCGGCTTATAGCGCGGTTCCCCCCTTTTGCCTTCCATGGAATTAAGCAGTGCTGTCTCTTCCCCGCAAACATAAGCACCGGCTCCCACCCGAATGTCAATATCAAAATCAAAACCCGAGCCAAGAATGCCTTTGCCCAACAACCCGTATTCCCGAGCTTGTTCTATAGCATTCCTTAGGCGGTCTATTGATAGACGATATTCACCTCTAAAGTATATATACCCCTGGGAGGCTCCAATAGCAAAAGCCGCAATAGCCATGCCTTCAATGACAGAGTGGGGATCACCCTCTAAGATTAACCGATCCTTGAAAGTACCGGGCTCACCTTCATCGGCGTTGCACACTAAGTATTTTTGCTCACCGGGTGCTTGACTTGTAAAGTCCCATTTAAGTCCAGTGGGAAATCCTGCACCGCCTCGACCCCTAAGGCCGGATTTTTTGACAACTTCGATAACCTTGTCGGGCCCAGCTGAAAGGGCCTTTCCCAAGGCCTCGTACCCATTCCTGGCAATGTATTCATCGATATTGTCGGGATCAATTAATCCACAGTTTCTTAAAACTACACGCTTTTGGCGGCTGTAAAAATCCATTTGCTGCCAGGTTTGCACGCCTGGAAGCTCCATATCGCCTTTGAAAAGCAAGCGCTTAACCACCCTGCCTTTGGCAAGATGCTCCCGAACTATTTCCTTAGCGTCCTGGGGATCAACACGGCAATAGTGGACTGCTTCAGGATAAACCACCACAACAGGACCTTCCTCACAAAGGCCAAAACAGCCGGTTTCAATCACCTTAATCTCTTTATCAAGCCCTTGGGCGTTAATTTCTTCGACAAAGGCAGTTCTGACACCCCGAGAGCCTTTAAGTGAACAATTCGCACCAGAGCAGACTAGCACATGGGATCGAAAAAACTCCACGTTCTTTCCCTCCTTTACGCTTCATCGGCATCATATTCTGCTAATACTTCAACAACTTTATCCGGAGTAAGATTCCCGTATACTTCATCATTAATCATTACGGCCGGTGCAACGCCACAGACCCCAAGGCAGCTGGTTGCCTCGAGAGTGAATTTACCGTCTGTTGTGGTCTCACCCATTTTGATACCCAGAGCTTCCTCAAAAGCGCTGATCACTGCACGGGCCCCTACTATGTGACAGGGGGCACTTTCACAAATGCGGATAATAAATTTTCCTCGCGGTTGAACTGAATACAAAGAATAAAACGTAGCAACTCCGTACACCCGACTGAGGGGAATATCCAAAGCCCGGGCTACTTGAAGGAGTTCCGCTTCAGACAAAGAATTGTCATCAGCTTGTATATCATGCAATATCTGTAAAAGAGCTTCTTCCTTTGCCCCGTTCTGAGAGACTATCTGAATAACCCGCTCCTTGACAGAGTCTAATTGTTCTTTTGGAATAGCCACAACAAAGCCCCCTTCCAGTTCTTTTCTAAAATCACTCCGCTACATCATCTTCCTTGGCAACAACATATTCTCCGATTATCTGTCCGTTCACCACGTGGCTGGTTATCATGGCCCGGGCCTTATCTGCTGTCATGTACCCGTAAGTGATTTTAGGTTCACCCGGTCTGAGCACCTCCACAAGGGGTTCTTTTTCACACAATCCGGCACAGCCGGTTTGTGTTACGATCACATCGTCAAGGTTCTTTTTTTGCAGTTCATCCACAATAGCCAACATAACTTCCCGTGCCCCGGCAGCGATACCGCAGGTCCCCATGCCGACAATAATCCTAATCCCACCTGCTTGTTCCCGTAAGCGGATTGTCTCTTGTGCCTTTTCTCTGAGTTGTCGTAGTTCATCTAATGATTTCATTTGCTTTTACACCTCCATAAGATAACTGCTGCCTTCTTTTAGATATATTTTCACCCATTCAATAACTGAAGGGACTGTTAAAGCCTCCTCACCCACTTCTGCCTTCAGCAGACGGGTATCTAACCCCGAAACGTCGTCATTGATGCGATGGCGGTATACAAGATCGACTGTAGGGTTGCCGGCAATCACCGTTGAAATGGTATCTGCCATATTGCCCAAAGGCATTCTATCTATATGGCTGTGCACAAAAGTTGCCTTCACAACTGTGCCTTCCCCAAGCCTGGAATCAATAGTGAAATCGCCTGCCGCTGACTCTGCTGCCATTTTCATTAGGGGGATACCCAGCCCCACCTTGCGGGTTGTGCGAGTGGTCGTAAAAGGATCAATGACCCTTTCAAGCAGTACTTCATCCATACCACTGCCATCATCCCTAATGAGCACCATCAGAGTATCGAGCCGCGTGTCCTCGACTATTTCCACCTCTATGAGTTTTGCTCCTGCTCGCAAGGAGTTTTGAATTATGTCAAGTATGTGTAAGGCCAGCTCCCTCACGCAATCACCCTATTCGAATACGCTTTAAATCTTTGGCAAGCAAGAGCTCCTTAAGATCCGTAAAACAGGGAGCCCCCATATAGGCCCGGCATTTGGGTCCATTTACCAGATGGCTGAGTTCATGGGCATCAGAGTTTTGCAGGACAGGGTATTCCCTCAAAAATCTGTATTCATCATTGAACTTCGCATGCGAGTAGTGTCTATCGACCTCAACGGCATGCAGCAAGAGTCCACGTGGTACAAATCCCAACTGACTGATGAGGCTGTAGGCACGCCGATTTATATGGGCAGCTATAACAAGACCTCCAAAACCTATGATAGAGTTGCCCACATCCTCAACACCCAAAGCCACCGACTGCAAAAGCAGTCTTTCAATTTTCCCAACGATACAGTCTTCCATGTTGTATAAAGCCTGTTCCCCAAAGAACTCGGGTCTATTGGGGACATCAGGCAAATGCCCCCAGATAAATTCTTCAAACGCTAAAGCAGCATCCAATTCCGGGAAAACAGCCAACAAATGAACTTCCTCTTGGGTTTGCACTTCCATTCCGGCTAAAACTGTCAACCCAAGCTTTCTGCCTATCTTCATCACAGCATCGGCATTAGCTGCTGTGTTGTGATCAGTAATCGCTATTAAATCCAGGTTTTCCAGCTGTGCCATCCGCACTATATTCCACGGTGACATCTCCAAATTAGCGCAAGGTGATGCCCCTGTGTGAATGTGTAAATCGATCGACAGCCACTTAGCCACCTCGGACAGCACCTTTGACTCCCATTTCATACAAAAGTCCCACAACTTCGAAGGCCGACAAATCCGATGTGAAGAGGGGAACATGCGTTGCTGCTGCCTTTTCCAAAGTCTGACTTTCCGGGCAGACACCCCCGGCGATTATAACAGCTGCTGCTTCCACCAATGATGCCACAGCCACGACATTAACATGGACTTGATTTGTTACCCACACACAGCCGGCTGTTGCTCTCCCCATAACATCACTTAATAGATCAGAACAGTAGCCTCCGTGGACCACCACATCATGTGGATAGTCTGCATTGGGTGTTAAAGAAAGGGCCTCAACTATTGCTGCCAGCCGCAAATTGCTCACCTCGCTCCCCTCCGACAAATACAATTCCAGTAATATTTTCCTGCCGATGTTTGACACATTCGCTGTAGGCGACTTAGTTCCTTTGTTCACATTTCATCTTCATGGGATATTGAGCCAGGGACTCTGCGGGCTAATTCCAGAAGATCCTCAGCTAAGGATTGTACCCCATCGCGAAGCACAAAAACACAATCTGCCTCAGTGGCCAAACCCTGCACGATGTCTTCTGCCAACGCTTGGCAGCTTGGGGAGCCGCACGAACCGCAATCAAGGCCAGGTAAAGCAGCAACTGTTTTTTCTAAAAGCTCCATCTTTTCAATCGCTTTAGTAAAGTCGTCGTCTAACTTCAAAATCGAGCGGGGCTCTATATTTAATTCTAAGCCATAATCTCCTGCATTATAGCGTTCTTCAAATGATTTTTCCAGCTGAAGGGAGCTTTCCGGCGGCAGTTCCTTGGCCAATCTTTCCAAATTTACCCTGGCTAAAAACGGATTTTGTACAGTCAGCGCACCACCGACACAACCCCCCCGGCAAGCCTGACATTCGATAAAATCTACATCGTGGAACTTGCCTATCTCGATTTCACCGAGGACATCAATAACAGCGCGGATTCCATCTACCGCTACTTGCTTAGGCGCCCGCACAGCATCCTCCTCACCGGAGGCTCTGCCCCATAATAGACCTAAGGCGCTTGCTTCCTGCAGTTCAGGTGTGTCCTCGAGATATGGCAAAACGCGAAGTACCTTGGCATATACAGTGGATATAGGAATTGCCCCATCCAACCAAACATTCTCCAGCCCAATAGGTTGCCTCAAGGCCGTAACTTTCGCAGGGCATGGGGTAATAAAAAACGCCCCTATCTGCTCGGGCTTTAGATCATATTTGCGCATGATGTCTTCTTTAGCAAAGCGAGCTGCGATATCAACCGGAGCCTGGATTGGCACCAGGTGTTCGATTAAATCGGGGAACCGCACTTGTATGAGACGGACTACTGCAGGACAAGCTGAAGAAATAAGAGGTCGGATTGGGCTTTGTTCCACATAGCGCCGCACCGCTAAACTGACGTGCTCTGCGGCTTTCGCAACCTCATAAACAGACGTGAATCCCAATGTTAACAAGGCCTGTAGAATTTTACCCACAGTAACATCAGGACCTTGGAACTGCCCGAAAAAGGATGGGGCTGGTAAGGCCACCGTATAAGCGTACTTATTGAGCGCGTCAAAGTCATCGGCTATCGCTATTTTGGCGTGATTTGGACAAATCTTAATACACTCCCCGCAGTCGATACAGCGGGTTTCTAGTATTCTCGCCTTGCCATCACGTACACGAATAGCCTCTGTCGGGCAGTGTTTTATACAGATCGTACACCCCTTACAGTTCTCAATGTCTAGTGCAACTGAGTGAAAATATGGCTGCAATTTACTCACCAGCTTTATGCAGAATTCTAATCTGCAACTGTGTGCCCTCACCTACTGTGGAAGTAATAGAAAACTCATCTGCACTCCTGCGGATATTAGGAAGACCCATACCGGCGCCAAATCCCATTTCTCGAACGTCGTCACTTGCTGTAGAGTATCCTTCCTGCAGTGCCTGGTCAATATCTGGTATGCCGGGTCCGCAATCACTACAAATGATCTCAATGGTCTCAGAAGTTATATCTACACTGAGTTGGCCGCCATAAGAATGAATGACAACATTCATCTCCGCCTCATAGGTGGCTATAGCAGTTCTGCGGATTACATTGGCACCAAGACCCAGCTGTTGTAAGACTCGTTTAAGTTTGCCGGCAGCCTCACCACCCCGCACAAAATCCCCTGCTACAATATCATATGTGATTGACATTAGCGCCTGTTTGTTCCCGGCCGCTGCCACTATCTGCCTCCTTTCCGGAATCCAGTTCTGAACACCCCTTGAGGCCAGCTAGGTAAAGCCTGCCACAGGTTTCATATAAAGGGTGCTTTGTGGTTAAAAGCGGCAGACCTTCAGCGTTCGCCATTTCAATTACTTCAGAGCCAGGAGATTTGCCCCGCACAAAAACTATGCCAGCAAGATCCACCACTTGGGCTGTTCGCACTGTCTGTACTGAAGTTAGACCTGTAAGCAACAAAGTTTTAGCCCTAGTAAATGCTAAAACATCGCTCATTAAGTCAGCCCCACATACCGACAATATTTCTTGCTCCAGATGCTCCTTTTTAGTAAGGAGTTTTGCTTCAATGAGTTCCATCACATCTTTGATTTTCATTCATAACCACCTATATTGAATAGTGTATTAGAGTGATAACTCAATAGAGTCAATCTTAATAATATATATTCGTCTCACCTTCTATAGTTCCTCTTCAAGTAGTAATAACCATAAAAGCCATTATGAAACCCGAATACCTAAAACTGGTATATTCAACTAAAAAAAGGCCCCTACCAACGACCAGTTCGTTGATGGGACCTTTATGGCGGAGGGGGTGGGATTCGAACCCACGGAGGCTCGTCACCTCAGCGGTTTTCAAG
>JAAYQZ010000014.1 GCA_012519025.1 Bacillota bacterium | reverse complement strand
CCCTTGCTCAGCTGAATCCCTATGAATACAATCCAGCTAAAGCCGCTGAACTTTTAGAATCCATCGGCTTTACCAAAGGCAAGGATGGTTTGTGGATCGATGATCAAGGAAACCCAATGGACTATGATCTCATGGTTCACTTGGAGTTTACCGACTGGGCATCCTCTGTACAGAATGCTGCCAAGCAGCTGGAGGAGTTCGGCATCAAGGTGACCATCCGTGGAATTACTCGTTCTCAGGCACCGCAAGAAATGTGGAGCGGTCGCTTTGAAATCGGTACCAACTGGTGGGGAGCAGGTAACCCCCATCCACACTTCTCCTTCTACGCGGATCTTATAACCTACAACTATCCGCAGGGACAGGGACCGGGAATGAATTTCCCATTGGTCCAGGAAACCGATGAGTTTGGAACTGTGGACATCCATGATGCTATAGTTGCCACCGCTGATGGGCTGGATACTGAGCTTCAGGCAGAAAATGTAGCTAAGTTAGCTATGATCTTCAACGATCTGTTGCCCATCATTCCCTTGTGGGAGCGCTATGCCAACAGCCCTGCAGTCGAGGGTGTCAGGGTAGTTGAGTTCCCCGCAGAGGATGATGTCACTTGGCTGAACAGTCAGGCTGATGATCCCATCGCTATATTCTTATTCAAGGGTATTTTAGACCCAGTTCAGAAATAGAACCCGCATCAAATCGGGTGTAGAAAACACCAGGTGGAGGCTTAGCTGCCTCCACCTGCATGTCGGCGCTTGCAGTGCCGGACAGACAATAGTCTAATAGTAATTATTTACGTCGGGCCTATGGAAAAATGAAGGAAACAGAATCAGTCGCAGCAAAGATGTAAACAGCACATATTCTACTTGTATACAAAGGGAGGAACGACAAGTGAAAGTTGGAATTAGTAGTTATTGTCTGTTGGGTGCGTTGCGTGCCGGTGAAATGACAATTTTGGACGTAATGCAGTGGGCCAAAGATAACGGATGCGAACATATTGAGTTTGTCCCCTATGGCTTTACCTTGATTGACAACCCCGAACTAACAGAACAAGTCATGAAAAAATCTCAGGAATTGGATCTTGAGATATCACACTACTGTATGCCGGCTAATTTCTGCCAAAAGACTAGAGAAGAGTTCGAGGCGGAGGTTGCTCGCGTTAAGGAACATGTAGATCTACTTAACCGCATGGGCATCAAATCGCTGCGACATGATGTTGTCACCAGAGCGGAAGTCGATATCCATGTTTTCAATAGGATACTTCCCCAGGTTGTAGAAGGCACTCAAAGGGTTGCTGATTATGCCGCTCAGTACGGTATAACAACTACCATCGAGAATCATGGTTGGGGTGCACAACACAGCGATCGTGTGCAGCGTATTCTCAGTCTTGTCAACCGCGAGAACTTCAAATTGGTTCTTGATGTAGGCAACTTCCTGTGTGTAGATGAGCTTCCTATTATTGGTGTTATGAAAAACCTTCCCTACGCGTCCCATGTTCACCTGAAAGATTTCTACTACCGTCCGTATTACGAAGATCCAGGCGAAGGCAGATGGTTTGAGACTGCTTATGGCAATTTCCTGCGGGGCTCCATATTCGGCCAGGGCGATCTACCTGCACGCCAGATCCTAAAGCTGATCAAAGACTCCGGATATGACGGACATCTTTCCCTTGAATTTGAAGGACTTGAGGATTGTGTAGAGGGAACCCGAATCAGTCTTGAAAACATCAAAAGGTTGTTGGCAGAAGTTTAATATTTATTAAATATAAAGGGGGATATTTATAATGAAGATAGGGATGAGCAGTTATTGTCTTTTGGCCGCACTACGCAAAGGTGAAATGGACATTTTAGAAGTAATTCAGTGGGCTAAAGATAACGGTTGCGAACATATTGAATTTGTACCTTACGGTTTCACATTGGTTGACAATCCGGAACTTGCCGATGCCGTTGTCAAGAAGTGTGCAGAACTCGAACTTGAGATTTCAAACTACTGCATGCCCGCTAATTTCGTGCATGACACCAAAGAAGAGTTTGAAGCTGAAATCGCCCGTGTTAAAGAGCATGTAGATCTTTTGGTCCGCATGGGTATCAAATCGCTTCGACATGATGTGATCAGCTTTAGAGTTACCCCTGAGGAAGCCGATATTCATCACTTCAATAAAAACTTGCCCAGTATTGTTGAAGGTACCCAAAGAATTGCCGATTATGCGGCTCAATTTGGGATTACCACCACAATCGAGAACCACGGATGGGCTGTGCAGCATGCCGATCGTGTACAGCGAGTATACCAATTGGTCAATCGGGCTAACTTCAAGGTAACCCTTGATGTGGGCAACTTCCTCTGTGTCGATGAGCAGCCTTTGATTGGTGTAATCAAAAATCTGCCGTACGCATCCCACATTCATCTGAAAGACTTCTACTATCGTCCATTTTATGAGGATCCGGGCGAGGGTCGCTGGTTCAAGACCGTAAACGGCAACTTCCTGCGGGGTTCTATATTTGGCCATGGCGATGTTCCAACCAAAGAGATCGTGCGGCTGATCAAAGAATCAGGCTACGATGGAACTGTATCTTTGGAGTTTGAAGGCCTAGAGGAATGCAAAGAAGGCACCAGAATCAGCCTTGATAATATTCGACGTTTCTGGAACGAGGTTTAAGGATAGTTTTGTGGAGTTTGTATGGAGGTGAGGAAACTTGAAGGTAGGCATTGTAGGGCTTGGAACCATGGGCACTACCCATGCAGCAGGCTACCAGAGCGTTGCCGGCGCCAAATTGGTGGCGGTAGCTGACATTCAACCTAACCGAAGCCACGCTGTAGCCGAAAGATATGGAGTGCGAAGCTATGCAACACTCGCTGAAATGCTGGAAGCAGAAGATCTTGATGTCGTCGATGTCTGTTTACCTACATTCCTACATCGGCAGGCAGTGGAAATGGCAGCCGCCGCAGGTAAGCATGTTTTCTGTGAGAAACCGCTGGCACTTACGCCTGAAGACGCAAAGGCCATGGTTGACGCATGCCGCAAGGCAGGCGTGACTTTGGGTGTGGGCCACGTTGTTCGATTTTTCCCGGAATATCAGAAGGCAAAGACCGTCCTTGCCGCCGGTGAGATGGGCAAAATCGGTACGGTTTATATGTATCGGGGTGGAGGCGGATTCCCCACTGCATGGCAGGATTGGTATGCTAGACATGAATGGAGCGGGGGGATTGTTTTAGATCTAATGATCCACGATCTGGACTTTCTGCTCTGGACCATGGGAGACGTTGAACGCGTATTTGCAAAAAGCACCTGGCGCCGTGACTACGGCCGGATGGAACATGCTCTGGTCAGTTTGCGGTTTGCCAATGGAGTAATCGGCAATGTCGAAGGCACATGGCTGCCGTTGGAGTCCTTTAAAACGGAGTTTGAATTCGCCGGCACAAATGGGCTTCTAAGTCACAGCTCAGCCCATGCCGTTTCGTTCAAAAGCCATCAACTGCAGACCCCTGGGGAGGCAGGTCCACAGGGTGTAACCGTGCCAAGAAGCCCTGTCACCAGAAGCCCCTATTCGCTGGAGCTGGAACACTTTATTGACTGTCTCCATAAAGGCGTTGAGCCGATTATTAACGGTGAAGCGGGCTTAAGGGCAGTCACATTGGTAGCTGCAGCACAAAAATCCATTGAAACCGGTAAACCGGTTGGACTGGAAAGGGGGTAAAGGTGATGAAAATCGGAATTATGAGCTTTGCTCATCTGCATGCTCACGCGTATGTAGATGCTATTCGACAGATGCCCGGGGTGGAACTGATTGGTGTGGCTGACAGTGATTTATCAAGAGGTCAGGCTGCCGCCGATCAGGCAGAGACTAAGCTCTTCCCCACTTTTGAAGCACTACTGGAGTCGGATGTTGACGGCGTTGTGATTACAGCCGCCAATGCTGACCATCGCCGACTTACGGAGATGGCAGCGGCCGCCGGCAAACATATCCTTTGTGAAAAGCCTATAGCAACAAGCTTGGAAGATGCTAGGGCCATGGAAAAAGCAGTTAAAGAGGCCGGAGTTAAATTCCAAATGGCTTTTCCCTGCCGCTTTATTCCTGCGGTGCAGAATCTTAAAAGACAGTACGATCACGGCGGTTTGGGCCGAGTTGTTTTGATTCGCAGCACCAACAGAGGCAAAATGCCGGGAGGATTCTTTGTTGAGCCGGAGTTATCCGGAGGCGGGGCCGTAATCGACCATACTGTTCACATAGTTGATTTAGTTCGGTGGATCTTCCAAACCGAAATTGTGGAAGTGTATGCCGAAATTGACCGGCATTTTCACGATATTCCTACAGAAGACTGCGGACTGTTAACAATGGAGCTGGCAAATGGCGCCTTCATGACCTTAGATCCCAGCTGGTCCAGGCCGGATGATTTTTACACCTGGGGAGATGTCTATCTTAAGGTTGTGGGCACTAATGCCGTTAGTGAAGTAGATATGATGCGACAAAGCTTGGAGCGCATTGGGGCAGGGAAGCCCAACTACGAGTGGGATTTTTGGGGCTCTAACAGTGATTACTATCTAGTGAAAGAGTTCGTAGATAGTTTCCGCGAGGATAGAGAACCCAGCATTACCGCCGCCGATGGCATCAAAGCATTGGAAGTCGCAGCAGCTGCCTATGAATCCGGAAAGACTAAAGCACCTGTCCGTCTTCGCTAGGCGGTCTAGATTGATCTGAAATCGGCAGAGCCTGGGACCAACAGCAGACGCTTTCGGCACCAGGCCCTGCTTTTCTATCTAACAGCCTATTGAGGGTGTTGAGATATGACTATAGACTATGATGTTGTGGTTGTGGGCGGAGGTATCGCCGGTCTTACAGCCGCGGCTTACATAGCTAAAGAAGGAAAAACTGTTTGTGTTGTAGAGCAGCATCATAAGGTCGGGGGCCTTGTGGGTGCTTTTTCCAGGCGGGATTATTTATTTGAGCAATCCCTTCAGGCCTTAACCGGTTGCCATCCCGGTGGAACCATTTACACATGTCGCGAAGAACTCAATCTTAATTTAAGCTTTAAACAGCTTGATCCGTACAGCCGACAAATTGGTCCTGGATTTGATATTTTAGTCTCCTCAAATACCGGCCAATGGGTTGAAGAACTGTGTCAGCTTTTTCCGAAAGATGCACCTGCCGTAAGAAAGCTGGTTTCAGACGCCGGCAAACTGTTCAGCCGGCTGCCGGAACCCCCCAAAAAACCCCACACTATGTTTACAAACTGGGAAAAGTTCAAAATCGGCGCTGCCTCACTTTTAAATGCAAGGCTAATCAACAAATACTCCGGCTTGAATATACAAGACCTTTTGACAAGGGAGTTCACAGATCCACAGCTGCGCACATTTTTTTACTCTCTTTATCCTATCGGGGAGGTACCTGCGGTACTGCTTTTGACTGCTATCGGTTGGGTTAAGGAAAGACAGCTTTATTATCCGGTGGGTGGCGGTCAAGCTCTAGTAGATAGTTTGGAGGAGACTGTCGAACTTTCAGGAGGAGAAGTCCACTGCGGTCTGGCAGTCCAAAACATATTGGTTGAGGATGAAGCAGTCCAAGGGGTGAGGTTGGAAGACGGTAGAAGTATTAAAAGCCGCTGTGTGATTGCAGCCTGTGATGTAGTAAGCCTTTACAATGATCTCGTGCCCATTGGCGCAGTGCCGCAAGATGTCATAGATGATCTGCGGGAACTTGAGCCTTGGCCATCGTACTTTATGATCTCGCTAGGTGTAGATAATCGTGTGACAGAACTAGGTGCCTGGCATCACCACATAAGTTATTGTCCGGCACTTATGGATGCCATGGACAGTGAAGATCCCAGTCATTGGCTGATCGATGTAGTCGATACAAGCTGTGCCGACAATCTGCATGCCCCGGGGAACTGCCGCAGCATTATGGTGGGTGCTGGAGTCCCTTTCGATTACAGAGAACGCTGGCAAACCATCAGTGAAATGCGGGGACCTGAATACAAAGAACTAAAAGATGAGGTAGCTGCCGCTATTTTGACATCTGCGGAACAGCTGCTGCCCGGTCTGAGGGGCTGGGTAACGGTGGCAGATGCCGCGACACCTATTACATACAGACGCTATACCGGCAACTGGAAGGGTTCCCGGCGGGGCTGGCTTCCTACGGCAAAGAGTCTTGGACACATGAAGCGAGAAACAACCCTTTTATCAGGGCTGTATCAATGCGGACATTGGTATACCCACGGCGGCAGTGTGGCCGGAGCCATGCAGTCGGGTAAAAATGCTGCCCTGCTGTTGATTAAGCATTTAAGTAATCCCGAGTAGACTCAAGCTTTGCGTTTTCTTCCGCGGCTACCTTACGTTTATCCGACACTTCTTCCATGAGTTTCTCTTCAAACGTAATGCCTTGCAGCCGTTCCAAAAAGTTCGGGGGAGTGACTTCTTTGGAAAATCTGATGGGTGCTTTATACCAGGTGCATTTTGGTCCATTGACGGCCTCTACTCGGGCAGTGTGGGGGAAGATGGTTACCCGAATCCCCCAAATTTTGCCTGGCTTGATCTCGAGATATACTGCGGTTTTGTCAGTAGGCCGGCTCCATGTACCTGAATTCAACAATCTTTGCATTTATCTCATCCCAGTTGGTTAGTATTGTTCTACTGCCCTCGATTCTGGGATCTTTAATGAAACTCCTGCTTAATCGGGATAGGTATCACTGTTTTTAGTTTCTACTCCCCGCAGCCTACTGAGTAGGCCGTTTTCTTTTTCTAGACACAAAGGACAGCGGACAACACCGGAAACTAGGTCAAAATGGGGATTATCGGTGGTGTGGCCGCATTCAGCACAAACATACCCATTTGGCACAAAATCACCTCACGAAGTTACGAGCGGAACAGACCTGACCCTAAAGCCAGATCTGTTCCGCCTTATATTATAGACAATTGCACTAGAAGACGCGGATCGCCCAATCGATCCCATTATTATTATCCCAATTCATGGCACTGTCGTGGAAGCAAAAGTTCAGTTCATAATCTGCACTGCCTTTCACTACAGCTTGGAAGTTACCGGAGGGCAGCCGCATCATTTCTACAGTGGAAGTGTTCTGCCAATCATCAACACCATAGTGCAGGTAAATACAGTCGGCACCGCTTTGCTTGAGCAAACCATCGTAGCTGATGCTTACATCCTGGTTTTTGTAAGGATTGCTTGGCTCTATTGTAACGCCGTGAATCATCTGCATAATTTGGGCTCCTTTCAATCAACATCAACTCTAGGGTATCCCGGGCAGACCTTGTCCATACACCGGCCAATATTTTACTCATCTGTTTTTAAAGCAGGATTGTAAAGCCCGGTGGCGTAATGGGGAGAGGTAAAAGGTGGAATGATGTTTATAGATAAACTGTTTTAAGGAGGACAACGTTTGATTAGTACCACTGCAGATACTGAACAGAAATATAAAGGTAAGCTAATGACCCCTGAAAAGGCAGTGACACGCATTGCAAGCGGCAGTACAGTTATTCAACCACTGGGAGCCGGTGAACCACCTGCTTTGTTGAAAGCCATCAGTGAGGCTGTCAAGGCCAAAAAACTGCAAAACCTCACTATGCACGCGATGCTGCCGTTGACAAATACGCTGAAGACTGTGTTGAGGGACGATCTGCCTGCAGAAATTAACTGGGAATCTTACTTTTTTAGCGGTGTAGATCGAAATGCTTATCGGAACAAACGAGCCACATATGTACCAAACCTGTTTCATCAGGCCCCTCGCTTGTTTGAGGAGTTCGGCCAAATTGACACTGTGATCGCTACCGTCTCCCCCATGGACCGCCATGGCTGTTTTAGTCTGGGGGTTTCAGTTGATTACACTTTGGCTGTTTGCCGAAAGGCTAAACAACTTATCGTGGAAGTAAACCCCAATATGCCGCGGGTGCATGGTGCCGGTTTCTTACACATAGACGAAGTTGACTGCATTGTCGAACACACTGCTTCTTTGGAAGAGGTGGAGCCACCTACGTTTGGTCCGGAAGAAGAACGTATCGGGCAGCTGATTGCAGAAATGATTCCCAACGGAGCCACCTTACAGCTTGGTATCGGAGGCATTCCCAGTGCTGTCGTAAAATACCTCATGGATCACAGGGATTTAGGCATCCACACTGAAATGATGAGCGACAGCCTCATGGATTTAATATTGGCAGGAGTCGCTACAGGCAGGCGCAAGACCATCCATAAACACAAGGCTGTGATTTCTTTCGCCACCGGTACCAAAAGACTGTATGATTTCTTGGACGACAACCCCATGATTGAGGCTTTGCCCGTTGAATATGTTAATGATCCCGCCATCATTGCGGGGAATTATCGGCAGATTGCCATCAACGCTGCTCTCCAGGTTGATTTAACCGGTCAGTGCTGTGCAGAATCCTTTGGTGCAAGCCAATACAGCGGCACCGGTGGACAGCTGGATTTCATCAGAGGTGCCTTTGATTCACCTGAAGGCAGAGCTATCTTGGCTTTCCAATCCACTGCCAAGGGTGGAGCAGTCTCCCGCATTGTGCCCACATTAAGCCCCGGTGCTGTAGTGACTACGCCCCGTACAGATGTGCATTATTTGGTTACTGAGTACGGAACAGCACAACTAAAGGGGAAGTCCCTGCGCGAAAGGGCGCGGCTTATTATCGGCCTTGCCCACCCGCAGTTCCGCGAAAGTTTGGAATATGAGGCAAAGCAGTTAGGATTGATTTGACAAATTAGCAATTAACTTTGGTTTGAACCCAATCGCATCACATGCAACCAAGTGATACTCGATCCCATTATGGAGGCCTTGAAGCGCCTGTCGATGGGCATGTCCATGCAGGTGCCCATAAACACAGTGGACAACGCCTACGGCCTCCATAAGTTCTGTGAAACCGGATGGAACACGATTGATGTCAATGGGGGGATAGTGGAGCATCACGATATATGGTTCGCGGTTGTCTTTAGCGGCTGCCTCCAAAGAGAGTTTCAGCCGTTCTATTTCCCTCAAATAGACACGTTCATCATCTTTTGTAAAATCATCGGCGGTTGGACATTTCCAACCTCTTGTTCCGCAGACGGCTTTATCGTCGGGAAGCGGATAGAAGTCGTTTTGCAGGGCATATACTCCGGGAGGCAGCTGTTTGCGCAGTTGAGAAATGCTTTGCCACCAGAAATCATGATTGCCTTTGCCAATTAGAGTTGTACCTGAAAGCCTACCTAGAAAATCCAGATCCGATTGGGCACCGGAAAGGTCCATAGCCCAAGATAGATCACCCGGGGAAAGAACCAGGTCTTCGTCCTTAACAATCTCCTGCCATGCCTGTTCAATGCGTTCACTGTGATTTTGCCAGTGGGACCCGAATATATCCATAGGTTTATCTTCACCACCGGGCAGGTGTAGATCACTTATTCCATATACGTTAACTATACTCACCTCCATACTTCTAAGTGAAGTTCTTTCTGATAGGAGTTTTTTCCTTTTTACCGAAATTAATAATATCACATACTTAAGCTTGGGAGACCATGTTCGCGTTATGAGACGAGGTGTAATTAGTGGAGTCGATGGTACAAAAGGCGGAAAGGGAGTTTGTTGGGCTTTTGGATCTATACAAGGAATTATTGGATGTCAGCAACCAGATTGATAAATGCCTCAAACAGCGGGATTGGCAGGCATTAGAAGACAATATATGCAGCCAGGCCGCCATTCAAAAAAACATTGATGAGCGCCGAATTGATATTGACCAGCTTCAAGCAAGTTTTTGTTCCGAATTAGGAATGAAAAATTTTGACTTAGCGGCTTTAGAGAGGCGATTTCCCGATACAAAGCTGGGCAATATCTTAACTCAACTTATGGATGTAATGG
>JAAYQZ010000123.1 GCA_012519025.1 Bacillota bacterium | reverse complement strand
TTCAGGCTTAATCTTATCAAGAATCTCCTTAAATTGGACGTGGCCAAGAAAGATTCCTGAAATATTGGCAAATAGAAGATTGCTCATAAACCCGCGTTTAACAACCTCTTTTGAAGTTATACGGGTCGGGATAATAAGTACTTCCGTTGCGTCTAGCTCGTGCATCTTCCCTTCCTCATCCTCGCCGATGACAGGAAAGAAGTTTAGTAACTCTTTAATACCTTCTGCTCGTTCCGCGCCAGTTCTGGAGCCTCCATCAGATAAGCTATTAGCAAATTCATCAAACAGCCTTAATGTCCTATCAGGGGCAAAGTCAAAGATATAAGCTTTCTCTTTTCTATACAATTTGCCATCCTCAGTAAACTCATAGGGGTTTTGGGCACGAAATGCCGCTTGAAAATATTGACTTGGTGACTTAATATTGTTAAGCATTAAAACTGCTGTCCACTCGGGTATCGTGACCCCGGTTGTTAACTGCCCTACAGACAACGTTATGGTCTTTTCATTTTCGGCGATAGCCTTCTTCACCTTATTGTAGCTCTTTTCATTTTTCCTGAAGTCAGTTGCTTCATCAGTCAGATCATGATCGACGCTTACCCCGTCACCAGCAGCTAATACCACCTCGTAATCCTTAAACACCGGATGGTTTTTGAGCATGACCTCTAGGGCTTTAGCAGAATTCACCCGAGGCAAAAGCCAAAAGGTGTGACTTAGCTCATCTCTGTGCGTGCCTTCAGAGAAAGGGAAATGACCTGAGCAAAGGTTATCCAGGAACATCTCCACACTTGCTTCATGTTCGAATCTACCGTTATCTTTAACCCTAAAGAACTCATTCAAATCAAAGGCATAGTCAACATTTTTATCATCATCTAAGGTTAGACCTTTACTTACCCGATCTTCAATCATTTTGCTCATTTGGTATGTAAACAGACTCAGTTGGGGTAGATTTTCATAGGGATTGCTACCAATTGTGTAGTCCCAATTCAGCTTGGCCGTCTGCTCATCAACATAAGACCAGTTGTAGATCTGTTGCTCGCTGAATTTATTACTGGCCAAGGCTTTAAATGGTGTTCCAGATAAATGCAAGGTGAACTTTCTATCAATTTTATCAAAGGCAGCATCGGTTAATTGCGTATCCACACCTTCATGGGCCTCGTCGATAATTAGTAGATCCCAATGAAGAGCCTTGACCCATTCAAGTTTGTCGTAATTACCGCCAAAGACCTTGGCCCCTTTTAGGTCTTGTAACGAAAGAAAAGTAATCTGCGCCGGGTTCTCATGGTCTGTGGTATCTATGTATGTGTAGAACTCCTCCCGGGACATAGCTTTCCCTTTTAAGGCCTCGGTATCAGAAATAAACTTCATGCCTGGCTCTTGCCAAGCGATAAACTTTTGAAAATCATCAAACCAGGAATTAGCGATTGCCGGCCTATTTGTAACGATCAGTACATTGGTTGCTTTAATTCGTCTTACCAAATCGTAGGAGGACAAGGTCTTTCCAAATCTTGGTTTAGCATTCCACAGAAATTCCCTGGGTTCTTGTCCGCTGTTATAATATGCCAAGGTCAACTCAACAGCTCTACTTTGTTCATGCCGGAGTACGTAATCTGAAGTACTCTCATCGATTTGAACCAGATCGTAGTCTAGATTAATGTATTTATCCGTTAATGCTTCAGCCTTTTCGAGTTCACCATTGAAGTAGAACCACTCAGTTGCAGTCCCGAGTTTTACTTTCTTAACTCCATTCAGTATAAAAAAACGATGCAGGGACTCGTCTTTAAACCAAGTACCATCTGACCTTTGTGCCGTTCGCTCAAATAGAATTTCGGGGGTTAAACCAGCTGTAGCCACTTGCTCTAATACCCGTACTTTGGTTTCCCTCTTGGTCTCTCCAACCTTGACATAACCTTCATGTGAAGGCACTTCGGGCAAGATGTAACCATAGATTTGCCTGTGCAATTCTTCATACGGCTTAATCATCGTCTTAGCCATCGATCTGTTCCTGCTCCTCTCTATATACTAAGGTGATTTTTGCTGGCAGGTACCGCATTTCCGGTTGATGGCAATCTTCATGCAAAAACGGAAGAGGTAACTGTCCTGTCTTTAACTTTGGATTTGAAACCGAGCCATCTATATTTATAATGCCAGCCTCTATTTCCGGTAGGGTATATTCCGTTCTTTGCACCATGATTGTTCTAGGCTCACGCTCGAGGTTAGTTGCTTTCCACTCACTAAAAACAACAGGATATCCGTCAGCAGATGTCTTTTTCAAGAAGTCACCTTGAACGATATTCTTCGCAATAATCAACCTGGCACTGTCAACGACAGAGGGTTTCCGTTTTCGATCGAATTTAGTCAGTTGCCTATAATAGGCATCATAGAAGGCTTGATATAGATTCATCGCACATACTTTCACATTGTCTTCCAGCAGCTCAATGCCGTATAGAGTTGATAGTGCAAGGAGTGAGTAATTTTCATACTGTACCAAGGATTCTCCGTATTGCCTTTCCACCATATGCAGTTTACGGTTTAGGATTTCAACCAAAAATACTCCCTCGCCGACCCCAGGCTCCAAAAAGGTGGTTGTTAAGGCCTGAGAAGCTTCATTGATTGCAGGCATATCAAGCATCTTTCTCACAATACGCCTGGGAGTAAAGACCTCCCCATGTTTGCGGACTCTTTTTCTGCTATTAATCAGTTTTTCTTCTGGAATACCAATCGACTTCTCTTCTTGATGTGACATAGCGTAATCAACTCCGGCCTAATTCCTACAAACAACCATAACGCTAATAATTCGCTTATTTCCTACACGCCACTAGATATCCTATCCGAGGTAGGCTTGCATAAGTCTTTCAAAGCGATCCCCTTTATCCCGCTCTGAGAAGGCTATTCTCCTGTATCAAGTATCCGGCTAAACATCTAATCACATCCAACTTTCTATCCTTCATCGAGCACACACAGTAACAGTGCTTTGGACTCCATAGTACTCTAGATAGTTTTATATAGATGGTCACACGTTAAAGGGCGAGATTTCGCATCTTGTGCCATATGTAAATGGACCATGTACAAAATCACACTACCCACGCACTGATATGATTAGACAATTCTGCTTTAATACCTGCCTAGAGCCCACAATCACGGTTCTAGGGTAGCCTGATCTCCAAAAAAAGAAAGGCTTTGGGAAAATCCCTAACCTTTCTTCCTTAACCTAGTATTCCTCGGCAAGCATCATTGTGCTGTAGTCGCCACTGTCAATAACGAATATCTTGACATCCTCTGGGTTGGCCATAGATAGCGCATATCTCTGCTCATAGGCAGGCTGCTCACTCCGATGGATAATCACCTGCTTTGTCTGACCCAGGTCATCTACCATGGGTTTTAGCTCAAACACCT
>JAAYQZ010000122.1 GCA_012519025.1 Bacillota bacterium | reverse complement strand
TCTTCTAACTCTCCAACTTGGCGCCCCAAGATAAACCGACTTCCTAGTAATACCTCTTTCATACTGGCGTCTATCTTTTCTTGCAACGCGAGGTACTGTGCTTTTAGGTCCCGAAACTCCATCTTACTCCTCCTTTAAGACAATTGACTCATTGTTGGCACCGTATTTTTTTCCGCAATCTTTACATTTGAGCTGTTCGTCTAGGATAGTACCACACTCACACGCCCACCCGATCTGCCTTGCGGGTACACCTACCATAACAGCATAATCAGGAACATCTTTTGTGACTACGGCCCCAGAGCCTATCAAGGCATGCCTACCAATTGTGTTGCCACACACAATGGTCGCGTTGGCTCCTATACTTGCCCCTTCCTTAACTAAGGTCTTTCCATAGAGTTCTTTGCAGGTTATGGGATATTTAGCTCTGGGAGTCAGAACATTAGTAAAGACCATAGAAGGTCCGCAAAAAACGTGGTCTTCCAATTCTACCCCTTCGTAGATGGAGACGTTGTTTTGAACTTTAGCATAGTTGCCGATTTTTACATTGTTGCCCACATTAACGTTTTGACCAAAAGAGCATTGTTCGCCGATCCGGGCGCCAGACTGAATATGACAAAAATGCCAGATCTTCGTACCCTTTCCAATTTGGACATCATCATCTATATAAGAACTTTCATGAACAAAGTAATCCATTGAGCTTCCTCACTTAAAATAATTCGCCATATCAAGAGTTGAGAAATCTTCTTCTAGGGGTAATCGTACAGGCCTTCTTTCTAAAGCAGACTTATAAATAGCCAATACTAGCTCGACAGCCTTTTTCCCAGCTTCTCCATCAACGAAGGGTTTCTGTCCTTCTTTGATTGCGGAGACCACATCTTGGTATAGAGGGGTGTGTCCAAAACCATAAACATTCGGTGGATTTTCATGGTACCTAGCTTTTACTTCCTGTGGATCGTCTTTTTGATCTGCGAAAGACCATTCCTCGATAATATTGGCCGATGTGCCTCCCACTTTGACGGTGCCTGCATCTCCGAAAATATAGAGAGTCTCCTCCAAATTCTTGGGGTGCACATTAGTGGTTCCCTCGATTAAGCCGTAAGCACCGTTAGAGAACTTCACTAGAGCAAGACCCAAATCTTCGGCTTCAATGTAATCGTGTTTTAAACGATCAGTATAAGCAAAAACTTCCTCAACGTCTTCACCCATCATCCAACGGAGCAGATCAATGTTATGAATAGACTGGTTCATTAAGGCACCACCATCTTGCTCCCATGTGCCTCGCCAGGATGCTTGCTCATAATACTGTTTGCCTCTATTCCAGCGAATGTGAGCTGCTCCATGTAGAAGTCTACCGAAGCGATTTTGCTCGTAGGCTTCTCTGACCTTTTGGATTGATTTGTTAAACCGATTCTGATGGCAGGAGCAAAGCACAACTCCCTTGTTCGAAGCTGCTTCAATCAAATGATCCGCATCGGCTATAGACAAAGCAATAGGCTTTTCAATAATGACATGGTGACCAGCATTAATGCAATCTAAACCAATCCGAGCATGACTCCCGCTTTCCGTTGCTATAGCCACCAAATCCAGTTGTTCGGTATGTAGCATGGTCTGATAATCGGTATATTTCTTAACACCTTCGCTATCCACCCCGACCTGGGTCAGAACTAAATCCATTCTTTCTGGTATCAAGTCGCAGACTGCAACAAGTTCAATGCTGTCCTGATTTGCTTGAACGCCGGCAACGTGGTTAGGAGAGATTCTTCCACAACCAATCAGGCCATACCGCAACCTATTCATTTACAACACCTCAATATTGGAGCGCTCTTGCACCTTTTTCATGGCGTTCTTCGTATCAAAGATTAGCTTAGCGTGTTTTTGTACAAAGTCATAGTCAACAGTAGTGTGCGCAGTAGTGACAATAACCAAGTCAGCAGATTCGATTAGTGCCTGAGTCAAAGCTTCTTCACCTTGTCGCACTACACCTTTATGCTTATACTCCTTTATGTAGGGATCGTAGAAAACTATCTCCGCACCACGGTGGTCTAGGTGTTCTATCACTCTCAAAGCTGGGCTTTCTCTATAGTCGTCAATATCTTGTTTGTAAGCTATACCCAACACCAGGATCCGTGATCCATTAAGGGGCTTCTTAACGGTAGTAAGAATACGTGCAGCTCTTTCTACACAATATTCAGGCATCCGATCATTGATCATCATAGAAGCCTCAATCATTTGTGTGTGAAAACCATACTCACGTGCTTTCCAAGATAAATAATAGGGATCCAGTGGGATACAATGACCGCCTAAGCCTGGCCCTGGATAAAAGGCTTGGAAACCGTAGGGTTTAGTCTTAGCAGCTTCGATTACTTCCCAGATGTCGATGTTCATTTTATCACAAAGAATGGCCAACTCATTAACAAGACCTATATTGATATTGCGATACGTGTTTTCTAAGATCTTCTCCATTTCGGCAATTGCTGGACTTGAAGCTCTAAATACTTC
>JAAYQZ010000121.1 GCA_012519025.1 Bacillota bacterium | reverse complement strand
CTTATTGAATACAGTTATTAATGACCGTCCCGCAACACTCAGTTCTTCCAATACTTCAAATACTGCCTGCATCTGTGCTGAGACATTATATGCTGTTGCATCCACCACATGCACCAATACGTCGGCTTCCACCACTTCTTCTAATGTAGCCCGAAAGGCCGCAACTAACGTGTGGGGGAGCTTGCGGATGAATCCCACTGTGTCCACGAACAGCACCGGCTGTCCGGAAGACGGTAGGGCAGAACGCCGAATGGTCGGATCTAAAGTAGCAAACAATTTGTCCTCAACAAACACACCGGCGCCGGTGATGCGATTCAGCAGTGTGGATTTACCGGCATTAGTATAACCGACCAAAGCCACCACTGGTACAGACCGGCGAGAGCGGGAGCGGCGCTGCAGGCCTCGCTGGGACCGTATTTCGTCCATTTCCTGCTCTAAGCGGGCAATGCGCTCTCTAATCCGACGTCTGTCAGTCTCGATTTTTGTTTCACCGGGACCTCTTGTGCCAATGCCTCCGCCTAAACGCGATAAAGCTGTACCCCGTCCCGCCAGCCGCGGCAGTAGATATCTAAGCTGTGCCAAGTCCACCTGCAGCTTAGCCTCACGGGTATTGGCCCGCTGGGCAAAGATATCCAGTATCAGTTGAGTGCGATCGATGACTTTAACATCCAGTGCTTCTTCAATATTTCGAAGTTGGGCAGCCTGAAGTTCATCATCGAAAATCACAACTTCAACCCCATGAATTCCAATTAAACTTTTAATTTCTTCCAGTTTTCCTTTGCCCACATAAGTGGCAGCATCGGGGCGTTTCCTGTTTTGTACAACCATTTCCACGACTTTGGCACCTGCAGTGTGGGCCAAGGCTTTCAGCTCCAACAAGGATTCCTCGGCTTCCATCATCCCTGCATTGGGCAATTGTAATCCCACAGTAACAGCCAATTCTCGTTTTTCCACCATTCAATCCCCCCTGGTTTATCGAATACGGAGATTACTACCCACAGCGCTTAGAAAGCAGCTTAAACCTTCTTGACACCGCGCTTTTTTCCTTTCTGAGCGATGCCCGCACCTGCGGTTAGACCTTTGTTGTATTTTACCCGGCGTTTGATACCACCCTTACGGCAAAACACTAATCCTATGGTATAATATTGTTAGAGGTGAAGCAGATGGCAGTGATCATGCATGTAGATATGGACTCGTTTTTTGCTTCCGTAGAGCAGCGAGATCACCCTGAACTTCGGGGCAAGCCCGTCATCATCGGTGGACGTAAAGATAGCCGCCGCGGCGTTGTCTCTACATGTTCCTATGAAGCACGGAAATTCGGTGTGCATTCGGCTATGCCCATCGGCCAAGCAGTCAGATTGTGTCCTGACGGCATTTTTCTTCCCGGTAATCATGATAAATATGAAAAGATCTCAAAAGAAATTCGCCAAGTCTTTGCCAAGTTTTCCCCAGTGGTTGAAAATCTATCTATCGATGAAGCTTTTTTAGACATGACCGGATGTGAACATCTCCACCGCAGTTTACCTGCCATGGGCAATGCTGTGAAACAGGCTATTTATGATGCAGTACAGCTTAGTGCTTCTGTAGGTATTGCTCCCAACAAGTTCGTTGCCAAGCTTGCCTCTGATTACCGCAAGCCTGACGGCCTGACTATTATTGCACTGGAGCAAATCAAAGATTGGCTGGCCCCCATGCCCGTCACCAACATCTGGGGTATTGGGGAAAAGACTGCTGAGATTCTGGCTGCCTGGCAAATCCATACGATCCAAGAACTGAGACACTGTTCTAAGACACAGCTCATACAATACTTCGGTAAACACGGCCGCAACCTTTATTGGCTGGCCCGTGGTGTAGACCACCGTGCCGTAGAACCGGACACCGAAGCCAAGTCAATGGGCAAAGAGACAACCTTCCGAGAAAACGTGACAGACACTGCCGTTCTTAGACAAGTTTTAGCCAAACTGGTGGCTCTGGTGGGTGCCCGTTTGCGCAAAAATGGTTTATGGGCCCGCACAATTACTATCAAACTGCGCTACAGCGACTTTACTACCATTACCCGCTCCTCGTCTTTGCCGCAGCCGATTAATTCCGATGATACTATTTTTGAAACAGCAGACCGGCTGCTCAAAAAAAACCGCGGCACTGCCCCCGTCCGCCTCATTGGTGTATATGTAACACAACTAACTACTGTAACCCAAGCCACCCTGTTTTCCGATCCCCGGGAAGATAAACTGACAAAACTCATGGATCAATTGAATACACGCTATGACAAACCCATCCTCCGCAAAGGCCGTGAACTCTAATATAAAGCAGAAGGGCCAACCCCTATAGGCTGACCCCCCCGAGCATACACTATTTTATCGCACTTAATGCGCTACCATTAAGCACGCTTTTTAAAGACTGAGGAGTCTTTAATATATGGATATCTTTGTGCTTCCAATTCGCGACGAATTTCGCTGTTAAGAATGCGAAGATAAGTGCCCTTCATACCCAATGAACGGGATTCAATCACATTAGCTGATGCCAGCTTGCGCAGAGCATTGACAATCACGGAGCGAGTAATGCCGGCTTCGTCGGCAATCCGACTGGCAACCAACAGACCCTCATCACCCTCAAGCTCGTCAAAAATATGCTGCATAGCCATGATCTCGGAATAAGACAAGCTTCTGATAGCAGAGCGAGCCATTCTGCGCTCTTCAGCCTCAGCCTCGTCTTCTTCATCAAGGGCTGCCGAAATAACCATACCAATGGCCGTTGATGCATATTCAGCAATAACTTCATCATCAGAAGAAAACTCGCCGGCGCTTTTTACAAACAACAAAGAGCCTACACGACGGCCGCCACCAACGATAGGAACGATCATAGCACAGTCTACACCAAGCATACTCCCGGCTTCTTTGCCAGCAGACATGGCGCCCACTTTCAAAAGTGAAGAATTTAGTTCGCCAGGCATAAGGCCCTCATTAATCCAGTCAGCATCAAATGGGGTGCTGTCTGCTTCGTTTTCAAGCGAGTGACCGAGGAGTTTGCCTTTCTTGCTGATAATATAGACGCTTACATTGTCATAGGAAACCCGCAAAGTTTCTGCAAGATCGACAAAATCTACGGCATTACCGTCATTTTGAAGAACCTGTGAGACGTTTTGCATACGATTCAGCAACATAACATATCCACCTTTCTGATATAATTCCATGAAAATTTCATATATATAAGGTAAAAACAGAGAAGCCGACTGGGATTAAGGTAATTAATTTTGAAGCATGTACACGTATTCATTCTAATAAATACACGAATTAAGCGCCATTTAATTAGAATTATACAGCCTGCAGCAGCTAGAAGCAAGAGATTCATAGAGGTTTTTCATAATTGTTACATTCAACACAGCAGATGTCATACTATACACTAATTACTGGCAAATACCCAGATAGCCGGTTAGTTTCTACACCACCTAAGATAATCTTATAAGAAGTCATGCGTTGAGTCAAGTGTATATATTTTAAATTTGACTTAATTTAACATAATATTAACTTAGAAGGGATCATTTATCGGAAAACAGCCTTAAGTGACACCCATTCCATCGAAAAAGTATTTCAGAATATAAATAATCCCAACACCCCTGCCCCCAACATAACAGTGATGGGATGGAGTTTAAACTTAACAACAGCAACTCCACTGACTAAGGCAAGTGCAAATGCTGTTGGGTTGAAAACCACACTACCAGATGGTGCGGGGTTTATAAACGCGGCTTGTGCAATAAAAAGTGCCGCCGATGCGATCAAACCCGCCACCACGGGCCGGATCCCAGATAGAATAGCTTCCACAGTGGGGTGATCTTGGAACCTGTCCAATACTTTAGAAACAAGCACCACCACAATTAGCGATGGCAAAGTCAGAGCAGCTGTTGCAAGAACAGAACCAAATAGCCCACCCTGCCTAAACCCCACGAATGTAGCGGTGTTTACTCCAATAGCCCCTGGGGTCATTTCTGCAATCGCAATCATATCAACGAATTCTTCACCGGTAATCCAACCGTAACGGGAAATTTCCGCCTGGATTAAGGGAAGCATGGCGTAACCGCCACCTACGGTAAACAGCCCCAAGCGAAAAAAGATCCAAAACATCTGCAAATAGATCATTGTCCAACACCTCTTCGACCTATGTTTGACACCAAAATTCCTCCCAGGCCGCCGGCCAAAATAATATAAATCACATGGATATCGGTAAACAGTGTCAGGCCAAAAGCAACAGCGGCCACAATGACACCCCCAAGGCTTTTAAGTGAGCCTTTGCCAATGCGGTAAGCTGCAAGGAAAATCAGTGCTGTCACAGCGGCTCTGATCCCGTGTAGGGCCTTTGCGGCGTAGAAGTTTTCCCGAAACTTACTGAAAAAACTAGCGATGATTACGATCACGATTAAAGATGGTGCTGTAACACCGATAATGGCCGCCACAGCCCCGGGAATTCCCGCCAACCGATAGCCAATAAACGTGGATGAATTAACCGCTATTACACCGGGAAGCGACTGGCTGATGGCGTAAATATCTAAAATATCCTGTCTTTGGATCCAACCTTTATTTTCGATGACTTCTTTTTCAAATAAAGGCAGCATGGCTAAGCCGCCGCCAAAGGTAAAAGCACCCACCTTAAAAAACGTTACAAATATCTCAAGCAGAAACCTCATCTTACTTTGTCTTTTTGAGGCGTGTGCCGTTTTCCCCACTTCTGCCACTTTTTTGCCTCCCTACAAATTAATCAATATAAGTTCACATCTACAAAGTATAGCACAGTTTTCCGCTTCTAAGCTACCCCTTGTTTGCGAACCATCAAACTGCACCCATTTCAAGGGCCGTTTTAAGGTGCAATTGTCCAACCTGTAAGGCCCTTGTGAGGGAAGGTTTATTCCAGTGAAAAAGGAAAGATGATTACAGTACAACATCGCACGGCAGCCGCTAAAGCCTGCTGTTTAAGGAGAATGTCTATGCTACCATTCAAATCGAAATCAGTAGATGACTACCACGGCACCTTAGTTGGGGATCCCTTCCGATATATGGAAAATCCATCAGATGCAAGGACAGTTAATTGGGCTCAAACCCAAACTAAGATCACACGTAAATACCTGGATTCAATTCCAGCCCGCGGTAACCTTAGAAGCCGCTTACTTAAACTTTGGAATTATCCCAAAATATATATCCCCAAACAAACTGCCGGCAAGTATTTTTTCCAAAGAAACCTGGGACTTGAAAACCAGGCAGCTGTATATGTGCAGGATACTTTGGATTCCTCGCCTGTCAAAATCCTTGATCCCAACGCTTTCAGTGAAGATGGCACAACGGCCCTTACTAATCTGTCCATCAGCCCTGACGGTAAATACTTGGCTTACACCCGCTCTGATAGCGGCAGCGATTGGCAGGAAATCCGTGTTCTGGACATTGCAGCCGGGCAGGAGTTAGGTGATGTAATCCAGTGGTGCAAATTTACCAGCCTGCCTTGGGCACCTGATAATTCGGGTTTTTTCTACACACGCTTCCCCAAGCCCGGCACCGTGGCGCCGGAAGATGCATCAAACTACAGTAAGGTGTATTTCCACCGCTTGGGGACAAAGCAAAGTGAAGATCAACTGATTTACGAGCGTCCGGACTATAAAGAGATGGGTTTTTCCACAAAAGTGACCCATGATGGCGTGTATCTGGTATTGGAAATATGGATCGGGACAGAACCGAAAAACCGTGTGTACTACCGCAAACTGTCAGATGGCGGAAGCTTTGCAAGCCTTTTAGATGAACATGATGCCCTATATAGCCTAATTGACTGCACCAATGGGTTGTTTTATTTTCACACAACTAAAGATGCACCCAAAGGTCGGGTTATCGCTATAGATCCGGAAAACCCCGCCACTGAAATGTGGCAGGAAGTCGTTATGGAAGATGAAGCTGTTTTGGAACAGGTCATCATGGTCAACAGGAAATTAGTTGCCGTATATTTAAAAGACGGCAGCAGCGTGATCAAACTCTTTGAGTTGGATGGTACTTTTCTCGACACTGTTTCACTGCCAGGTCCGGGGACTGTAGCAGAAGTCTCCGGCAAACCAGATGACAAAGAATTTTTCTTTAGTTTTACATCTTATCTGCACCCTACCTGTGTATACAGATACGAATTTTCTACAGGCCGAACTACGGTTTTTTTCGAACCGAAACTTGATTTTGAAACAGACCAGTATAAAACAAAACAAGTCTTTTATCCTTCCAAAGATGGCACCAAAATCCCCTTGTTCATCACCTTTAAAAAGGGCATAGAACTTAATGGTGAGAACCCCACTGTGCTGTACGGATACGGTGGATTTAATATCAGTATTACCCCCAGCTTTAACCCAGCTAATCTCGCTTGGTTGGAAGCCGGTGGCATATATGCTGTGGCATGTTTAAGGGGAGGCAATGAATACGGGGAAGAGTGGCACCAGGCTGGTATGGGCCCACGCAAACAAAATGTTTTTGACGATTTCATCGGCGCAGCTGAGTGGTTGATAGACAAAAAATATACTAAGCCGAGTAAGCTTGCTATCATGGGGCGCAGCAATGGTGGTCTGTTGACGGCGGCTTGCATGATTCAGCGGCCGGAACTGTTTGGAGCAGTGATCAGTTGGGTGCCTGTGACCGACATGCTCCGCTATCATCTTTTCACCGCCGGTCGCTATTGGATCGGGGAATATGGCAATGCCGAGGCGTCTTTAGAGGAATTTCAGACATTGTACAAATATTCTCCGGTACACAACATCAAGTTCGGCACAGTTTACCCCCCGGTTTTGATTCTGACTGCTGAATCTGATGACCGGGTTGTACCAATGCATTCTTTAAAATTTGCCGCGGCCCTCAAGACTGCTTCCGGAGGGGATAATCCCGTCCACCTATATGTAGAAAGCAAAGCAGGGCATGGTGCCGGTAAACCGACAAACAAACTAATTGATGAGGCGGCTGATATTTATGCCTTCCTTTGGGACCGGCTGGAAGTGTAGCTGTATTAATACAGTATTAATCACCTCAACTAGCTGAAAGCACTATTTTCGGGCAGATTTGACCAACAAACAGCGGAAGATACAGCCCCGCTGTTTGTTGGTGTCTGCATAGATTCCGGAACCGGTCTCATCCCATACTCCCCCAAACAACACCAATCATAAGTCCCGCAGCGGCGCCCACTGCAATACTCAGGCCGATGTTTCTATCGAGCCAAAGACCGACAACCACACCCATACCTGCACCCACGGCTAAAAAGCTTCCTATAAAGGGATTTCCCCTTTTCTTCAAAACAAATTCCTCCCGCAAATTGTTTTGGATGTCCTTACTTGCGAAAGCCTTTGTGACACTGTTTGAGCGCGGCCAAAACCCTAAGAAACAATAGAACGATTTTGGGGAAACACTTTATAAATCATATAATATACAACCCCAATAACGACCCCGCCGATAATATTGCCCAGTGTGACAGGAACAGCATTCTTTATCAAAAAACCTTTCCATGTAAGATTGCTGAGTGCCGCCGGATCAACCGCCGCGAGCTCTACGTACAAGTCCGTCTTTTTAGCCAAAATCCCCGCCGAAATGTAATACATATTGGCCACAATATGCTCTGAACCGCTAATTACAAATGCAACGATGGCGAAAAATGCGGCAAGGAGCTTGCCTGCCGCATCTTGTGCGGCATATGTAAGCCACACTCCGGCACAGACAAACAAATTGCAAATAATGGCCAGTATAAGAGCCTGAAAAAAACCCATATTGACCTTAGCAGCTGCCGCTGCCACGGTATAGGCTCCGAATTGACCACTGCTCATCATAAACATGCCTCCCCTTGCCTGCATCCAAGTCAGGGCTAAAGCACCCAAGAAGTTCCCCAAGAGCACTGTGGCCAAGTTCTTACCAAAAGCTGTCAATGTAACTTTGCCATCCATTACACCAGTTATGATCAGACAATTGCCTGTGAAAAGGTCAGCACCATTTAATATGACAAACATGAGTCCAATCGGGAACACCACTCCTGCCACTAATTTAGCTAGCCCACTATTACCTACAGCATGTGAGGCTGTACTTGCAGCCAGTGCTCCCATAGTAATGTACATGCCGGCCATGACGGCCATAAACAGTACTTCCATAAAGCTGCGTTGGGTCTTTGCAACAGCCACTTCAATGGTATAATCGGTGATTTCAGATGGTGTAAGATAGCTTTTTTGCACTTGCTACTTCCTTTCTTAAATATGATGGAGAGCTTTAATTATATGATATTTCCCCCCGCCTTACCATTAAGGTGAAGCCGGCTGCCAAAATAAAAAAGAGCAGCGCGTAAATAAACAACGGCCCAAAGCCCAATAGATCCCTGATCGCCCCGAAAAGCATCGGGCTTAAAATGGCAGCCAAGGATGAATAAAAATAATACAAGCCAGTGTAAACACCGATGTTTTTTTCTGTTGTCATATCTACAATCATAGGATAGGAATTGATATTAACCAATGCCCAAAAGAAACCGGCTATCAGCAAAAGAATCCGTATAGGCAGAATCTCAGCCATAAAATTCAAACAACCAAATGTGAAAATAAGACCAACTAACCCGATTAAAATAGTCTTACGTCTGCCAATTCGTGTAGCGATAAAACCACTGGGTACCGCGAAAACCAAAAAACTCAAAGAGAAAAATCCCAATGATAGTGCTGCCGCACTTTCCGTAATACCAAGATGGAAAACCCCATAGGCGGTAAAAAACGCCTCAACGGCACCATAGCCCATAAACCAAAATAAAATGGCCAACAGCAGATAAAAGGTGCTTTTTTCTTCTTCTTTCAACACATAAACAAAGGCTTCCATAATCCCCATCCCGGAGCCGTCTTTATCGGTTTCTCGTCTGTCGGGCTCTTTAATCCCCAAATACAATACAATAATCACCAAAACCATAAGCACACCGGATAAGACAAACGGCAACCGCGGGTCAGCTTCATAAAGTTTCGCCCCGGCAAAAAAGGCCAGAACGCCTCCCAGGCCACCCATTAAGTTAATCACACCATTAGCCTTACTTCTTTCGGCGGGTGGAGTTAAATCGGGCATTAAGGCAATAGTAGGTGCCCGATAAATACTCATCGCCCCATTAAATACCAAAACAGCGGCAACAAGCATTGCAAGGCCGGATAAATATCCCAAGGGAATTAAGGCAAAAGCAATTGCGGAAATAGGCATACCGATCAGCAAGTAAGGCATGCGCCTTCCAAACTGGGTTTGAGTTACATCGCTTTTTGCCCCAAAATAAGGCTGCAGTGTGATGGCCGCGATGTTGTCTAGTGTCATAATGAATCCGACCAAAAAACCGCTGCTCAAGTACCGAAACAAGAAAATTGGCACATACGCATTGTACAAAGCCCATGTCAAAGTAATGACAAAAAATCCCAAGCCCAGTAAAGCCGTCTTCCCGTAGCTGAACTTCACTTTCCCTACCTCCCATCATCCGTATGGTACTGCATTAGTTCCCACATTTTCTCGAAATACCTTTCCCTGCAGCCAAACAGCCGGAAATGCCTTTGATACCGCAGGGAAACCACAAAACAACCAAAACAGGACAAAGTGTCCGGGTAAGCGAATTATGCAAGAAACAAGAACCTTTATCTCAGTCACGATTGGTTATTTAAGAAACAGAACATACAAAAACAGAGCATGGGCAGTTCAAACTCATAGGTAATAAAGGATGAGGAGAAGTTGAGAGAAGAGGAAAAAGTACTGGCAGGAGTCCTATTTTCACCAAAACACCCGGAGTTAAAAGCAATCAAACTTAAAACACACAACTTATGCACACAGTATAACCTCACATTTGAAGATGAGACTGAGAAACGTCAGCAACTGACATCCCAAATCTTTCGGGAATTCGGTGAAAACAGTTTTGTACAAGGTCCCATCTACATTCACTACGGGGTACACACCAAAATCGGCAAACGCTTCTTCGGCAATTTCAATTTGACAATCCAGGATGACGCCTGGGTCACCATCGGTGATTACTGCAGCTTTGGACCCAACGTAGCAATCGTTACCCCAATACATCCCATACTGCCCGATGAACGCAAAGCGATTTTAAACGAAAACGGCGAACCTGAACATATGTGCTACGCGCAACCGGTTACCATTGGAAATGACTGCTGGTTGGGTGCAAATGTCGTGGTTTGCCCCGGTGTAACAATTGGAGATAACTGTGTCATAGGGGCCGGCAGTGTTGTCGTAAAGGATATCCCCGCCAACAGTTTTGCTGCAGGCAACCCCGCCCGGGTAATCCGGGAAATTACTGAAAAGGACAGCATGATCTACAAGCCGGAGATCCTGGGCCCGAATCGGGTGATAGGCAGACAAAATGACGGGGGTAAAAATGCTTAAGGCCAAAAAGCAGGCGGCCGTTGGCTTCCGGGCGCAATCCCCAACTCGCCTATGGCCGCTTTTCTATAAAAAACATTTAAAATGGGGGTCTGGCTGATGAGTATTCAAAATCTCAAAGAAACAATCAAGCGAAATATCGATCAGCGACAAACAGAAATACTTAACTTAGCGCAAACGATTTATGAAAACCCGGAGACAGGCTATAGAGAGTGGAAAACTTCCAACCTGGTCAAAGCTAAGTTCCAAACAATAGTCGAAGAGGTAATGGTTTTCCCGGATATTCCCGGAGTCAAAGTCACTGTTGATACAGGCAAACCGGGACCCAATGTGGCAGTTTTGGGTGAGTTAGATGCTCTTTTGTGCCCCAATCACCCTGATAGTGAAGCATCTACAGGGGCCATGCACGCCTGCGGCCACAACATGCAAATTGCCACAATGATGGGTGCTTTTATGGGCATTATAGACTCAGAGGCTGTAGAAGAGCTTTCCGGCAAAATCCACTTCATCGCCGTACCTGCAGAAGAATGCATCGAACTTGGTTTTAGAAAAGAACTGAGAGAGCAAGGTGTAATTCGCTATTTCAGCGGCAAAGCAGAACTGCTTCACAGAGGCTGGTTTGACGATGTTGATATGTGCATGCTTCTGCATTCCACTGCCAGACCTTACAAATTCGCCATGCCCGGCACCTCAAATGGCTGTGTGGTAAAAACTGTGCGGTATATCGGGAAACCTGCCCATGCCGGCGGTGCTCCGGACAGAGGCATTAATGCCCTATACGCGGCTAATTTGGGGCTGATGGCCATCAACTCCATCAGAGAGGGATTCAAAGAAAAAGACTATATCCGGGTGCATCCCATTATTACCAAAGGGGGCGACAGCGTTAATGTCATCCCCAGTGAAGTGAAAATCGAGACCTTCGTTAGAGGCCGCACAATAGAAGCCATTCAACATGCCAATGCTAAGGTAAACAGGGCCCTTTTGGGGGGAGCTATAGCACTGGGTGCCAAAGTGGAAATTGAAGATTTCGGCGGCTACATGCCGGAGGTTGTAGATGCCGACTTTGCCAAACTGGCCAGAAAAATCATGGGTGAATTAGTAAATGCGGAGGAAATCGATGAAGATACTTCCCACGGCACCGGTTCCACTGACATGGGCGATTTATCAACCTTAATGCCGGCTTTACAGCCCAGTCTCGGCGGCGTGCAGGGACACATGCATGGTGACGATTACACTGTTGTGAAACCCGAAAACACCGTTTTGGGGGCTAAGTTTTTGGCCTTGGCCGTTGTGGAGCTTTTGAGCAACGAAGCTGCGAATGCCAAAGCCATCATAGAAAACTACAAACCTGTGTTTAAATCCAAAGACGAATACTTTAGGACAGTAGACAGCATGTTTTCCAAACGGGCATTACCCCCGGAAAACTGCGGAGATTTTTTCTAGAAATGAGGGACAAATCATGCAGCAAAGACCAACTAGGAAAGAAGTACCGGAACACCTTACCTGGAATTTGACCGATATTTTTGAAAGTGACGCAGCCTGGGAGAAGGCATTGACCAACGTCTTAAATAATATATCCACTGTTACAAAGTACGAAGGCCGTTTGCACGAAGGCCCCTCAATGCTATTTGAATGTCTGGAGGCGGCTGAGACACTATCTAAACGGCTTGCACAAGTTATGAGCTATGCCAGATTGAAACAATCTGCCGATGGCACAGACCCATTAAATCAAGAAGCAGTGGGGCGTGCATCTTCTGTGGGTGCGGAGATTGAGGCGGCCACTGCTTTTATACGCTCAGAAACTCTGGCACTGCCGGACGGCACTTTGGAGCGCTATTTGGACGCAGAACCCCGCCTTAAGGAATTTGAACGCTTTATAACACGCATGCTTAATGATAAGCCTTTTCTATTGCATCCCGAGACCGAAGTTGCTCTAGCCTCGTTGAGGGAAACACTTGGTGCACCTTCGATGATTTACAACCGTTCCAAAGCAGCTGATATGACTTTCCGAAATATCAAGGACAGTGAAGGCAAAACACACCCCATGTCCTTCGCCTTATATGAATCAGTATATGAGAAGGCTGCAGATACTGCTTTAAGGCGAGATGCATATGCCTCCTTTACAGAAGGCCTAACGGCTTACCAGAATACCTATGGGGCCACCTGGGGTACCGAAGTTAGGAAAAATGTTGTATTGGCAAAGCTGAGGGGTTTCCAATCAGCAGCACATATGTTTCTGCATGATCAGGAAGTCGATTTTGAGGTCTACAACAACTTACACGACATTATTTTGGCAGAACTGGCGCCCCATATGCGCCGCTACGCGAAGCTGCGCAAAGAAGTCCTCGGTCTTGATAAACTGCTTTACTGTGATATTGAAGCACCGCTCGATCCTGATTACAGTCCTCCAGCTACATTTGAATCGGCTAAGGAGATCATTTTAGGAGGCGTTTCTGTCCTCGGTGATGAATACAAAGAAATCATTGACACCGCCTTAAACAATCGCTGGATTGACCTGGCAGATAACATCGGTAAATCCACGGGAGCCTTCTGCAATTCGCTTCCCGGTGTACACCCCTATATTTTAGTGACATGGACAGATGATATGCGTTCAGCCCTGCTTCTCAGCCATGAATTGGGGCACGCGGGGCACGGTGTTTTGGCACAGCGAAATCAGCGGCTGACAAACGCTCGCACTTCCATGTTTTTCGTCGAGGCTCCATCTACCATCAACGAGCTGCTTGTGGGCAATTACATCAAGTCCCAGACCACCGACACACGCATGGAGCGCTGGTTGGCAATGCAGCTTTTGATGACATATCACCACAACTTTGTCCGTCACCTCATTGAAGGAGAGCTGCAGCGCAGGATCTACCATTTGGCAGAAGACGGACATACCATCACTGCCACAACATTAAGCAAAGTGCAGGGGGAAATCCTGGAAGAGTTCTGGGAAGATACAGTGGAGATCGATGAAGGCGCCCGACTGACCTGGATGCGTCAACCCCACTACTACATGGGACTGTATCCATACACCTACTCCGCAGGGCTGACCATCGGCACAGCAGTTGCCCAGGCCATCTTAGAAGAAGGCCAACCTATTGTGGACAGATGGCTGGATGTTCTAAAAGCCGGAGGCACTAAATCTCCTATGGAACTCGCACTTATGGCCGGAGTGGACATAAGCAAACCGGAACCTATAAAAAAGGCTGTAGACTATGTAGGGTCTTTGGTGGATTTAGTTGTGGAGAGTTTTCAATAAACCCAACCGCAATTCAGATGAGTTGTTTAGGGGGCGGCAACGCCCCCTTTTCTGATCTCCAAGACTTTGCTGTTTAATGCCAGGCCGGGCCGAACAGCTGGCCTCACAGATGTTCTTTTTGCCACTCTCACAAAATGAGCGTGGCTACAAACTAACTGGCAAACTGGCTGCAAAACACAACCTCCGCCATAAAGGTAAAAAAATAACCCTCACCCTGTAACTCTCCCATGGTGGGGGTTTTCTATGGTGCCGAAGGTGGGATTTGAACCCACACGACCGTACGGTCACTACGCCCTGAACGTAGCGCGTCTGCCGGTTCCGCCACTTCGGCATGTTTTATCTCTGTCACATGTAGGCTCCGGCCTGGCTTCGACCGGGCCCATTTGACAGATTCTATACTACACCCTGTGAAGGCTCTTGTCAAGAGAATGCTCTGACAAGTAAATCAAATGCACACTGCTAGTTCTGGGCAACGCTTCTTTCCGCTCTCCCAGCCACCCGTCTTTCCCGCCAGGCACCCTTGCGGTAAAGATGCGTCGTGATCAGGGCACCCATAATCCAAGAGATCAGTAGGGAGAAGAAAATTGACTCCGGTCTGCCCGTCGGATACAACTCACTTCGAGTCAAATAGGCAATTCCGTAAGCAACAGGTACCCGCAGCACCACTGTAGTGATGATGGAGATCCACATAGGTGTGACTGTATCACCGGCACCCCGCATAACTCCTGAGAGAGATTGAGTCACAGCCATGGCTATATAACCCACCGCCAGTATACGCAGCATCCGCATACTCATATCGACCAGTTCCGCGGTTTCAGTGAACACCATGATCAGATTGCGCCCAAACAACAGCAGTATCACAGTAATCACAGCCGATACTCCTGCGGCTATTTTTACCCCAATTGCTGTTCCCTCTTCCACGCGATCCATTTTGTTGGCACCGGTGTTTTGCCCGGCATAAGTGGTCATCGCCGCGCCAAAAGAGAAGTTGGGCATCATGGCAAAGCCGTCCACCCGCATCACGATAACGTTGCATGCGATCACCATTTCCCCAAAGCTGTTGGTCAAGGATTGAACAACAACCATAGCAAGGGAGAAAACGGCCTGAGTCAACCCGGAAGGGAGGCCCAATCGGAGCACCTGCATCGTGTGTTCTTTGCTGAGTCTGAGCATCGACCAGTTTAGATCAAAATCCTCTTTCATCTTAAGCAGTTTCACAACGCAAAACACGGCTGAGACGCCTTGGGCAATTACCGTGGCAAGTGAAACTCCGGGAACACCCATACCGAACCCGGCCACAAAGAGAATATCCAAGCCTATATTCAATACCGTGGACAAAAGCAAAAATGTCAATGCGGAAAATGAATCACCAAGACCCCGCAGTATTCCCGACAAAATATTGTAGTACGAGAAGCCTGCAATCCCGATGAAATAAATATTCAAATACGATGCACACCAATCGATAATCGAAGGCGGCGTATTCAAAAACAAAAGCATTGGTCTTGTCACCAATGGTCCGATTACCATAATGGCCAAAGATGAAATTGCTGTCAAGGTAATGCTGTTGCCTATGGTCTTTGAAAGCTGTTCCCGATCTTTGGCGCCAAAGTATTGGGATACCATGATCCCCACACCCATTGAGATTCCCACAAAAAGCACCAGCAACAAACGCAAAATCGGCATCGCGCTGCCTACTGCTGCCAAGGCATTGTCACCTACATAGCGCCCGACAATAATGGAGTCCGCCGTGCTGTAAAGCTGCTGGGCTATATTCCCGATAAGCATCGGAAGCGTAAACTCCACAATTCGCAACCAAGGTGTTCCTTCTGTCATATCCTTGGGAGCAAACAATTCTCTAAGTCTACCCATATCTTACCTCCTACATCCTGATACAAAAAGACAGAAGCCCTTGATTAGACTTCTATCTTTTGCTTTATCAAACTTCCAGTTCCTTCCACCCACCTTGGCGGAAGCGCAGTACAAGCAGTACACTTCTCACAAACAAATCAACTACCATTGCTATCCAGGCCCCGAGCAGTCCAAGCCCTGCAGAAATAGCTAAAACATATGCCAGGCTGATTCTAACACCCCAAAACCCGACAACAGTAATGGCCATTACCCATCGGGTATCTCCAACCCCCCTCAACCCTCCTCCCAGGGTCTGCACCCAGGCCAAAGCCGGCTGGGAAATCGCTACCAAACGGAGACACTTCGCAGCCAGATCCACAACTGCCGGGTCTTTGCTGAAGAGCCCTACAAAGAACCGGGGAAAAGCAAAAAACAAAACACCCATGGCCGACATAACCAATGTAGCCATATAACCGGATTGATAACCACTGCGTTCGGCCTGCTCCGGATTATTGGCCCCCATATTCTGACCCACTAAAGTTGTAGCGGCCAAGGAAAAACCCGCACCGGGCATAAAAGAAATAGACTCTGCAGTTAACGCCACTGCGTGGGCTGCAATGCTAACAGTATCCATACTGGCTACAATCATGCCGTAAATCAGCTGTGCGCTGCGCATAAGCCCCTGCTCTATAGCAGCGGGAAAACCGACCCGCAAAATCCTTTTCATAATGTCGGTATCTATGCGAAATCGTTCCTTAATATTCAACGACAGACGCCCGTGGCCCCGGTAGACTGCTCTAATCACCAAAACAGCACCTATCATTCTGGCGATGTTGGTGGACCAAGCTGCCCCAGCCACTCCCATGGCAGGAAACGGACCAATGCCGTAAATTAAAAGGTAATTGCCAATAATATTCACTACGTTAGAAACACCGGTTACAACCATGGGAGTGCGGGTATCACCTGCACCCCGTAAACAGGAATTAATCGTCATCATCACTAGGGCAAAAAGCATGAAGGGAACCGTGATCTGCATATATTGAGCCCCTAGACTGACAACCTCTATATCCGGTGTTTCCTGCATAACCATCATAAATTCAATACACTTACGTGCAAAAATGGTGCCCGGAATAATCAGCGGCAGGGCAATGGTTGCCACCATAATTAGAGCTTGCCGCAAAGCTTGATTGGCTGTAGCCCGATCTTCCGCACCGATACTTCTGGCCACTACCGCAGTAGTACCTATTAAGATTGCTGAAAACACTGCCAAAGCAAACATGATCAGACGGTTGGAAATATCTACTGCTGCTAATGATGCTGCACCAAGACGCCCAACCATGGCAGTATCCGCGATTCCCACACTCATGACCAAAAGATTTTCGATAATGGCCGGCCATGCCAATTCCATGACACCCCGTCGGAGTTCACTCCGGCTTTGTGATGTTGAGCTTCGTTGAAGAGCTGCTATGATTACCACCCCATTTGCAATACCCTTTCCCCACCATTAGGGAAAAGGGATGCTGTCAGTATAATATTCTACAAATAAAGTAGTGCAATGGCTACTAACATGTTCATGACACTGTGAGCTATGATAGGAACTAAAAGTGTTTGCCTGCGTTCGTAGATCAAAGCAAGAATTAAGCCCAAGATAAAGATGGGTAGAAAATGAATTAGATACATATGAACTGCGGCAAAAAGCAGACTGCTGTAGAAAAGTGCCTGAGTTGTGTTAAGACGTTTTTTGAAAATATTATAGGCATACCCCCTAAAAAACATTTCTTCCACAACCGGTGCAACAAAGACGATCAAAATACCCATAGCCGCGCGGACCCACAGCGGATGCTCATTAGACAACAATCCATCGGTCACAGCATTTTCCTGGGATAACATAGCCAAAACACGGCTTTCATCCATAAAAAGGCTAAAAAAAAGACGACTTACATGTTCACCCAGCCAGTTGATCACGATGAAACCAAAGCCGAGACCGACACCTAACGGAATATCCAGACTTCGTGGGACTCGGAACAGTTTTATATCCTTGATACTCCACCCGGTACTCAGCATAGAGCCTAAAGTCAAAAACAAAAGTGCTGCCTCTTGGGCAGAGACTAAGCTGATCATTTTGACGTACTGTAGATTTTCGGCAGGGGCAGCGACTATGCCTAGTTGAAACAGCCAATCAATCAGCACAGACACTACAGTCGGCACTACAGCCATACTCAGCAGTACGATGGCTAGAACATCCCATAGGGAACCACGGGAATTTGCCTGACGGCTCAAGTGATATCCTTCCCTTCGTTTTAGGGTATTCCCCAAAAGCCTTATGTTCTCCTGCATTCATTAAGGCAAAATTAGAGGGGTCACCTGACTGAGGCAACCCCTGGAATGTCTTTATAAGCTCGTTAGAACGGAATGTTCGCCTTACACCACAAACCGGATCAGGATTATAGATGTAAAACTTTACAAATGATAATTTGGTGCTTCTTTCGTAATTTGAATGTGGTGGGGATGGCTTTCCCTAAGGCCGGCCGGAGTAATCCGCATAAACTTGGCCTTAGTCTTCAGCGCCTCAAGGTCTCTCGTACCGCAATAACCCATGCCGGCCCTAAGACCTCCGATTAGCTGAAACACTGTCTCTGACAGTGGACCTTTAAACGGTATGCGCCCCTCGATACCTTCCGGCACCAATTTTGTATGTTGATCTTGGAAATAACGATCCGTGCTTCCCTGCTGCATGGCACCAATGGAGCCCATGCCGCGATATACTTTATACCGACGACCTTGGTAAGTTTCTGTTTCCCCCGGGCTTTCCTCCGTACCTGCAAGCAGACTTCCCAGCATTACAACATCCGCACCGGCTGCCAAAGCCTTAACTATATCACCTGAATACTTAATACCACCATCGGCAATAATGGGGATGCCGCTGCCCGCGGCTGCCTTGGAGCAATCCCACACCGCAGTAATCTGAGGTACACCAATTCCTGCAATGACCCGAGTCGTGCAGATACTGCCGGGCCCAATGCCGACCTTAACAGCATCGGCGCCAGCGTCAATTAAAGCCCGCGTTGCTTCCGCTGTAGCCACATTACCGGCAATGATATCCGTCACTTTCCCGAATCTGTCTTTCAGCCAGGCAACTGTATCCAAGACTTTCCGGGAGTGACCGTGTGCAGTGTCCACCACTAAGACGTCAACCCCGGCATCAACCAATGCCTCTGTCCGTTCAGCCATATCAGAGCCAACTCCGACGGCAGCACCAACTCGTAAACGTCCCTGCTCATCTTTTGCCGCATCAGGATGCTGTATAGCCTTTTTAATGTCTTTTGTCGTGATCAAGCCCTTCAGGAAAAATTTATCGTCCACCAAGGGCAGCTTCTCGACTCTGTTTTTGTGCAGTATAGCTTTCGCTGCTTCCAGTGTTGTGCCCACCGGGGCAGTAATTAGATTATCCTTTGTCATAACGTCCTCGATGGGCTGTTCAAAGTTTTCCTCAAAAACTAAATCCCGGTTTGTCAAAATTCCCACTAAGCGACCGTTTTCCGTAATGGGAATTCCGGAAATATGGTATCTCGCCATAATCTCCAACGCTTCGTTCACTGAGTGGCGAGGCGAAAGGTAAATGGGATCGACTATAATACCGCTTTCTGAGCGTTTTACTTTATCGACTTCTCCGGCTTGAACGTCGATGGGAAGATTTTTATGAATCACTCCAATGCCGCCTTCCCGTGCCAAGGCCACCGCCAGGCGCGCCTCTGTAACGGTATCCATGCCAGCACTGATCAATGGAATGTTGAGGGCAATTCTTTGCGTCAGCTTAGTGTTCGTTTGAACATCTTTAGGCAAAACGTTTGATTTGCCGGGGATCAACAATACATCGTCAAAGGTAAGACCTTCCCGCCCGAATTTGTCCGAGAATTCCAACTTGTATCCCTCCCATTCTGAACCAAAACTTGCAGTAATAATACCAAAAAAGCCGGTAGCCGTCAACGGCGGTCTTTGCCCAGCATCTCCCTAAGCATTTTCCCGTTTTGGGCTGCCTGCCCTTGATAGTGGTTGTTCATGGCTACATAGACTGTGTCAGCTTCTCGCTCCAAAGCCTCAAGTTTTGGTATCCACTCCATCAATTCTGCTTGACTGTACAGGTAGTCATATCGTTCGTAAGCTTCTTTTGCATTCCACCATTTTTCATAATTCCTGCCGTGAAACCGAACATAGGCAATGCCTGATGTAGCCTTGACCACCGGCGGCATCAATGTTGGAAGCCTAGGTTCATCTACACATACATACCCCAGGCCCAAATTTTCCAGATAGGCAAACACCGCCGATTGCGCCCAGCTTTGGTGTCGGAACTCAACCACGACAGGATGCATATTCAGTTTTTTCGCCATATCAGCTAAATAGCGGCGGTTCTCCAACTTGTTACGGTAGCTGTTGGGAAACTGCACCATGATGCATGCCAGCTTCCCTTTTTCTGCCAAGGGCTCAACGGCCTTTATGAGTTCTTGACAGTCTTCACCCAGATTGTTGCGATCATGGCTGATCCCCCGATAGGCTTTGATAGAAAAACGGAAACCCGCCGGTGTCTTTTCCTCCATACGACTGAGCATAAACCGATTTGGCATGCGATAAAACGTGGCATTTACTTCAGTAAATGAAAACCGTTCCCCGTAGAAGGCCAACCATTCCCTTTTGTCGAGACCTTTCGGGTAAAACGGCCCTACCCAATCATCATACCCATAGCCCGCAGTTCCGATTACAATCACTTGGCCCACCTCAGTCCAATACTTACCAACAGGAAATCCTTGCCTTGCTGTCATATACCTACCAATATCATCATTTTATGAAAGGAGCTTTCTTATTTTGTTGAGGCGTTATAGGATTATCTTATTCATCGTAGTTTTGGTGTCTGCTGCACTTCTCAACGGTTGTGCACTGCTGACAAGCACTGCACCGCCAAAAACCCAGGAGCCGGGTCCATCCGATCCTCCCAAACCGCCTGCTTTATCCAGTCTCAGAGGAATCATCAAGTTACAGGGGACAGAGCAAGTGGCACGACCCATATCAGTATCTGTTGGAGATCATAAACTGACTACTACTGATGGGCGTTTCTCCTTGCCGGAACTGGAAACCGGCACATACAGCGTCCACGTCTTTACTGACCACTTCCTGCCTCACACCGAAGAGATCGCAGTCACATCAGAGCCGACTGCGCTGGAGGTCACTTTACAACCGAAGTATACGGAAAATGAGCTAAATCTTTTTGCCCGTTTAGTGTATGCGGAGGCTGCAGGAGAACCGGAGATTGGTCAAATAGCAGTGGCAGCCAGTGTACTTAACCGAGTACTGAGCCCGGATTATCCAAATACTTTAGAAGGAGTTATTCGTGAGGTTACAGTTGTAAACGGCGTAGGGTATTATCAATACTCCCCACTATTGGACGGGCGTATCAACGAAATCGATCGCCTTGACGCCAACAGGCGCCAACAGGCGTATGCGGACTGTATGAAAGTGATTTTTGCGGCTTTAAGTGGACAAGATCCTTCCAGAGGTGCTACCGGGTTCTTCAATCCCGATAAGGTTGCAATGGATTCATGGGTAAGAGACCAGCCGCCTTCAGTTAAAATTGGCAACCACCAGTTTTTCCTTTAAAAAGATGGACATGCCCAAGGGCATATCCTAATATGTATCAAACAGAGCAGCATATGCTGCTCTGTTGTTTACTCAGTATAAACGAGAGCCAGTGGGACCGGCATCTTTGCCCCCGATCATCACTTTCCGACCACTTAGCAAAACCTCTACCTCTTTAGACGTACTATCGCCCAAAATCCGATCAGATTCATGGGTGGCAACCTGCAGACGCAGCCACGGCTGGGCCAATGTCCCTTTCAATGCTGCCGTTCCTTTAAGATCCAATCGCCCCTCGAAACTGTCAGCTAAATCTTGCAGCAGCAAAAACTGTTCTGTGCGAATATTTTGAGCCTGCACATCCAGACGCAAGATACCATCACTCCCAGTGGCCCCAAAGAAATCCAAAGTCCCGTCTGCCAGACCAATATTTCCACGGCTGATGGTAACCCTACCGGCATCAATCATAAACTCCGCACCGGCCGAATCAAACATCTGCTCCTGAAATCTGCCCTGGCTCATCCGGACGCTTCCTTTGGTGATAAGCGCATTTTTACCGCCTCTAATCTCCAGCTCACCATCTACGCGCCCACTCAGATCCCCGGGAATCCCCAAAAAAGCCAAAACATCTTCTGCCCTGCCTCCACTGCTTTGCACAGTGATATCCATATCCAATGCAGAACCAAATCCGAGACTTCCGGCGACGGCGTAGATGGATCTCCCCTTACGAATGTTGCAGCCGGTCACTTTCACATCTTTCAGATCAACAGCCACATGGCCTCTCAACTCGTCATACGGCTGCCCTCGCAACGTTCCCCCGGCAACGTATAATTCACCCCGAAAATCCGGCTGCAGCACGGTACCGGACAGCGCACCGGCTAAGTTTGCTTTGCCGGCAATCCCGTACGATTCGATGAATTTCAAGTTTCTGGCAAGATCAAAACCTTGGGCAATTATATCTAGATGCATATTGCCTTTCACATCGATTATACCTCTGGCCTGGAATCGCGCTTCCTTTTGTGCGATCTCCAGTTTGGTCATTTCCAACATTTGATCTGTGTAGCGGAAAAAGGCCTCCAACCCGTCTATAGAATAAGCGAGGTTGGCGTGGGAGGGAAACTCAATTTTACCCTGCCCCATAGAGATCATGCCATCAAGAAGCGGCTGTTTCAACGTACCGCCAGCTCTGATCTCCATAGTGGCTTTGCCCTGGACTAAAGTCTCTTTAGTTTGAGGAAAGCCCGCGGTAACCTCGCCTAAATCTATTTTTGAACCTTTTAGTGTAAGATCTACATCACCATCACAAAGTGAGCCATGTGCCTTGAATTCCGAGCCAAATACCGAAATATTGGTCTGCTCCAGTTTAAGAGCAGAACCTTCTACCTGCAAGGCCCCCTCAAGACCGATGCCTATGGTACCGACACCAAGATTAGTGCCCATCAGATTTACATGACCCTTTTCAACCCGAATAAGAAGGCTTGTTTGACCATCACCACCGCCGGATTGTTTTTTAAATAATCGGCTCAGGTTCCATCCGCCTTCTTCAACTTTCACATATAGACTGGGATTGTGAAGAGCAATTTCCTGAATTGCTTTCTCCACATTTGACATGTGTACAACCAAACCTATGATGCTGTAGCGAAGGATGAGTTCATCGACCTCAAGGAGAATCGTAGTGTCATCCAAGGGATCCTTGACAACAATATCACGCACAGAGATGCGGTTTAAGTTGCTGAGTTCTGCACTGCCTATTTCCGCGGGTCCCTGAAAAAGCTGTTCCACCGCTGTTTCCACTGTATCATAAACATTAATAAAGGCCAGAGCCTTTGAGTCAGCAGACCCCAAAACTAAACCTATGACAAGCATTGCCCCCAGCCACAACCGGAGTCTTTGGGCCCTTTGTTTTTGTGTCGACATCTCATCTAAAGGGGGCAATCCTTACACCTCCTATTACACCGGGAATGTCCCGGATGCACCCTCCCTGGCACCTAAACCCATACATTAATCCATAAACCAAGACTTCGCCACCGCACCAGATAAATACTCCTGGGCAAAAGCCTTAGGACAAAACACCCTCATTGTTTCAAAAAGGTCGGGATAATTTAATGATTAACCAGGTAGAAAGCCCTGCCAACCAATTTGTCGCCAACAGCACCGCCACAATCAACATCATAACTCCGGCTATAGGCTGCACTATATGAAGGTAGCGCCTGAGGCCGGACCAGCTAGTTAAAAATAAGGCAGAAAGCAAAAAGGGGATACCAAGTCCCAGTGTATAAGCCAACAAGTAGGTTAAGGCCATATGGGGTTCTGAGCCGGCTAAAACTAATACACCGGCCAAAATGGGCCCGATACAAGGTGTCCAGCCTGCTGCAAAGGCTGCGCCCAAAAGCAAAGAACCAAAATAGCTTGCGGTACGAGTAGGGTGAAAACGCCATTCTCGATCAAGAAAGGGCAAAGATAACACCCCAAGCAGTTTCAACCCCATGGCTCCTACTATCACAGCACCTAGCCAGCGCAGAATGTGGCTGTATCCAAAGAGCAACTGCCCAAACACCGATGCCGACCAACCTAAAGCCAAAAACACTGTTGACAAACCCAGGACAAATACAGCTCCATGGGCAACCACCCACCCCCTTTCTGCCCACCCCATTGATGCCGACTCTTCTTGTTCTTGCAGCGTTAGACCGCATACATAGGAAAAGAACGACGGCAGTAAAGGCAGTACACAGGGGGAAATAAAAGAAAGCAATCCCGCACCGAAGGCGATTGTTATACTCAGCTGAGAGGTCATTACTACACCTCCACACTTGGTTTGATGCCCAACTCTGCGGCCAAATCTAATATAGTATAACGTTTTCTAAGCATCCTGGCAAAGGTTAACGCGTCATCCACCCAACAAGCAGGTAAACCCATGGCCTTTGGGTTAGAAATCGCTCCTGCTTTGGCCAATGTATTAATGATGTCTTCGGCTGAAGGCAATTGCTCTGCAATTTCCCGAATTGCGTCCCAATGGTCACAGATCAACGCAATTCGCTGTCTTCGTTCTTCCCAGGTGATTCTTTTCTCCGGGGCTTCTGCCAAGATCTCCGGGGCCCTATCGCCAAAGTGTTTTTTTAAGCTGTGCTCTGCACTGCTGGGGTCAGCATGGCCAGCCTTCAACTCTGATTCGTTAATATTATAAGGATCAACAGTGAGCATCTGTTCATATAAATTAAGGATCAGGGGGGTCGCTGCGCCCACCTTAATACCGTGCAAATGATAGTGGGCCGCCTCTTCGAGACTCCTTATTTCCCAATAATGGGAAAGCAAATGCTCTGCACCGGACGCGGGCCGGGAATTACCGGCCATAATAATGGCAATGCCAGAGAGGATCAACCCTTCAGTGAGTTTGCCAATCAATCGGGTATCCCGCCGGGCGAGTGCCTCCGGTTCTGCCATACAGCCCGCCAATGCCGAGGCCATCAACTGAAGGCTTGCTTCACAATATGGTTCACCGTGGAGTACACGTCCGAGCTGCCAGTCGGCCTTTGCAGTGAACTTACCTATAAGGTCACCGTATCCCGCCAACAGCATTGTCATAGGAGCCTTACGTAAAATGTGAAGGTCGGCGTAGATTGCTAAAGGCGGTCGTGCAGGAAAAGTACGTTTAAATCCGCCTACAATCAAAGGGGCAACGACAGAGGCGTAGCCATCCATTGATGGAGCAGTGGGCACACTTATAAATGGTTTGCCCACCTTGTAGGCAGCGAATCTCACAAGATCCGTAATAGTCCCGGAACCGACTGCCAGTATAGCTTCAGCTGATATGGGAACATCCATGAGCAACCGTCCCAAAGCCGCCTCATCAGGTACAAGATCACCTTGTTTGGGTGTATAGACCGTCTTGGTTGTGAGGATCTTCTCGCTCTCCAGCAAGGAATTCAGCTTATCGCCGGCCGCGATCATTGTATTTGTATCTCCAACAAGGTGTACAGGACCGAATATCCCTAAGTTCTGCAGTCCGGCGGGGATTCCTTCCATAACACCCGGCCCGACCAAAATATCAGCGATCGGCAGTTTATGCTTCTGACCGCAGGCACAAATAAAACCTTCTTGAAGTTTTGCCAATCTAGTCGCAAACTCTGTCAAAAACACCCAACCCCCTTGTGCTCAGTCATTGATTCCATCACTTCAGGGGATTCCCTTTTAGCTTTTCCTGCTTTGCCACGCATGGAGCGCCAAAGCCACTCCAATTACCCCATAAGCGACAAACACCCTAAAATACTCCCCAATCTGGGGAACACCGATAATAGCATGACCCGCCTGCGGTGATACGATAAACAGGGTGTGGAAAAGCAAAACACCTACTATAGCCTGCCATATAGTGGCCCGGCGTGCAGTCGCACCACCGACCAATAGGGCCGCAACTGCAAATGTTCCTACTTGCTCGTGGCTGTTGTAGGTATTTAAAGTACTTATATTCTGCAAAAAGATCAATTGTCCCCAAGCAGCAATAACCGTGGAGATGATCATGGCAATGATGCGTGTACGATCGACGTCAATTCCGGCAACACCGGCAATATGCATGTCCTGGCCGACTGTTCGCATCTGCTGGCCAAGACGTGTTCTCATCAGGAAATGTATGGCTGCACATATAAGCCCCACGAAAATCAAGGTTCCCATTGGTATACGTACACCCAGAACTATCGGTCTCCATAACTTGTCCAGCACTTTTTCGATTCTAAACAGGTCCACAGTGTTGCGGATGCCAACACCGCTGGGCAGCATTATGGAGCGGTTTTGCATGGGAATCACCGGGCCGATTAAAAACAAAAACACCAGTTGATAAAGCCCATTTACGAAAAACCCCAAAATCATGGAGGTGATCATTTCCCTGCCCTTAGCACGATTCATTATTTTACCGGCTAAGTATCCAAGTAAAGCAGCCAACGGAGCCGAAGCCAGCATGGCCACAACAAAGCCCCACAGACCGGTCATTTTGTAATGCGTTATGGCAATAACTGCGGTTTGACCGGCCATGGCTCCTAAAACAATCGCGAAGTTGAGTCCCAATCCCGCTGATACTGGAATAAGCAATGCAAGGACCAGCAGCGAGTTGCGAGCAAGGCGCGTAATGATCTCGCTTGCCAAAAACCAAGGATCCATTTTGGCCAGCCAAGCAGCTAAAGTGCATAATATAGCAAACAAAATAGGAACAGCATTTTTACTGACTAAGGGCAACAGCGAAATGCCGGTTTTCTTTGTCGGTATTACAGGATTTTGAGTGCTCATGCTATCTCCCTCCGCTCTCCCCTAGTCAAAGCGTATAATATCATTCCATTACTGACAATCAGCCGAGCCACTTCAGATATATCACCTTGAACAACACGGCTGGCCACTGGCAGTGTGATAGTCAGCAAAGTTTGAAATAAAAACGTTCCCAAAATAACGTGGCCGATGGAGGCTCTCTGCAAACTTGCTCCACCGAGTAAGATGGCAGCTACTGCCGGGAATCCCATCATCAGCGGTGCCATGTAAAGCTGTACAAAGCCGTAGCTTTGTGCATAGATCACAATACCCACGGCACCGAGCACTGTGGACAAGATCACCCCATATATGCGAGTGTGATCGGGGTTGATACCGGCGGCTTCTGCAAATCGGGGGTTGGATCCAGCGGCTTTGATCGCCAAACCCAATTTGGTCCGGAATAGTAAATGTACTATGAGACACAAGAGCCCGAAAAAGCCCAGCAAACCAAGGGGTATCTCTATTTTACCGAGTTTTACCAGAAACAGGTTGTTGAGCACTTTCGCAAAATGCTTATCCAGTGTTAAAGTAGAGCGCAGGCCCCTACCACCAATGGCCCACACGAGTTCCGGGTTGTTAAAGGGCGCCAACAACCAAAAAATGCACATGACAGCAACGCTGGAAAAACCCACGTACGTGCCCACCATCATTTCCTGCCCTTTGACCCGATTGAGTAAAAGGGCATACGCCCAACCTGCCAAAACGGCTAAAGGGAAACTGAAAAGAAGTGCACTAAAAAAACCGACAAATCCGTGCAGGTCCAACTGCATGCTGAGCAGCACACCAACCAAACCGCAAAGCACCCCCACCGGCAGGCCAAAATTCAGGCCCACACCGGCACTAACCGTGGGAACCATTGCTAAAACCAAAACCCCGTTCATCCCTACTCTCACTAAAGAAGCACTGAACAAGGAATCCAAGGGCAGACCTGTAATAAAAGCAACAGCGAATATAAATAATAAAAATCCAACAATGATCAGCCGCGGTATTTCCATTTTTGCTGCAAAATCCAGCAACTTCTTCTTCATCCCGCCTTCACTCCCGTCCCTATCCCGCCGGCCATCATCAGGCCAAAGTCCACATCGGAAGCCGTGGGATCCAACGTGCCGACTAAGCGTCCCTCATAAACGATGGCAATCCGATCACAGATCATCCGCAGTTCGGCCAGCTCGCTGGATGTAATCACAATGGTCATACCCATTTCGCGATTAATTTCCACAAGCAGATCCAATACCAGGTTTTTTGCACCGATATCGATCCCACGGGTTGGCTCAGAAGCAAACAGCACATCAGGAGATAGTGCTAAAGCCCTGCCTAAACAGACCTTTTGCTGGTTGCCGCCGCTAAGCCTGCGCACCGGCTGATTGGGACCTTGGCAGCGGACATCAAGATCGCGTATTGTGTCTAAAGCATAAGCACGAATAGCTTCTGCATCTCTCATATGAGTTGAAGGCCAAGGCAAATGCTTTTTGAGAAACTTGTTTTGGATCTGCATGCTGCTGAATACTATATTGTCTTCAATCGAGTCATCAAGAAGCAGGCCCATGCCTCTGCGATCCTCTGACACAAAGGCTAGATTGCTCTTCAGGGCGGCAGCAGGATTTTCAAGGGGCAGCTTTTGCCCATCCTTAATCACCTGGCCGGTGCCGGGATACAATCCCATAATGCCATTGGCTAAAGCGACTTTGCCGTGTCCGGCCAGGCCGCCAATGCCAATTATTTCACCTCTACGCACATCCAAATCAAAATTCTGCAGTTTCTCGCCCGGCATGTCGACTGCCAGATCCCTTATTTGAAGGATGATATCGTCATCAGATGGTTCTTTTTTCCTCGGTGGCAAAGCTGACTGTTTTACAGAACGGCCCACCATCAATTCCGCGATCCGATCAACCCGCGCGGCATCTTTTGCCAACCTCCCAACGACTTCGCCATCCCGGATAACTGTAATATTATTGCTGATATCCACTACTTCTTCCAACCTGTGAGATATGAACAGAATCGCAAGCCCCAGTCCCGCTAACCTTTTTACGCTTTCCAAGAATAAATCGGCTTCACTTTCGGTAAGCACTGCGGTGGGTTCGTCAAACACTAACACTTTCATGTTGTGCTTATCAATTTCCCGGGCAATCTCCACAAACTGCATATAACCAACCGGCAGCCCTGCTACAGGTGCCCAGTGGTCTATATCAATCCCTAGTTTATCTAACGCAACTTGTGATTCTTTGCCCATTGTATTTAGATCAAGGGTTTCCAGCTTACTTCCCAGGAATCTGCTGACTAAATTGGGACGGGAAATCTCACGATTCAGCTTAATATTTTCAACTACAGAAAATCCCGGAATAAGCATGAACTCCTGATGCACCATACCGATACCCAACTCCATGGCTCTCGCAGGGGAATCAACTTTGACATCCACACCATCAATTTGGATAACGCCGTCATATCCACCTGTTTGATGGATCACAGGCATACCAAATAAAATGTTCATCAACGTAGATTTGCCTGCCCCATTTTCACCTACCAGCGCGTGTATCTCGCCGGGTTTCACAGCCACATCGACACTTTTAAGAACGGTATTTCCAAAATACTGTTTTGTAATGCTGCGCATCTCCAAGGCATACGCCACAACCAACAACTCCTCCCACAACGAAACCATCGGAAAACATCCTAAATAGTTCCGGTTAAGAGATCTATTCAAGGCTATAGGGGCACGAGCGCACCACATTGCTCTGCCCCTATAGCAAATTCAAGCTATCACTTCAAGTATCTAAAACTTCACTGGAAAGATACTTTAAAGGAGTACTAAAATTCGGTTTCGCCAAAGATGACTGAGTCTATGGTGAACATATAGAAGTTGCCGTCATCACTATTGCGGCTCACTGCAACATCGACACCGGCTGTATCAGCAAATATAGCTGCAACAGCATCCATATCGGCTAAATCCAAACCATCTTCTACATATGCACGGGCAATTTCCACACCAGCTTCAACAGTCATCATATTAAATGATACTGCCCAAGTGGCAAATCGGCCGGCTCCGCCGCGCTCAACTACTGCTGCGTCAATAGCCTTAAGGATAGCGTTCATATCACCGCTGATATCATCGGTAATTGCAAGTCCTAAAGCTGCGGGATATCCGTGGGTCGGGCTGGGGCAGCACTGTTCTGCAAAAATAGCTCCAGTATTGAGGGCTCCAATGATCAACGGTTCCATCATGCCGCAGTTTGTGGCGAATATGGCAATATCCTTGCCGTGTTCGGCAACCTGTCTTGGCAGATCCTCGAGAATGAACTGCTGGGTTCCGGGAAGACCGGAGTCACCCATGGGATCCGGAGCAGTTACTTCAAGGAATTCCAATCCAAGAGCATCTGCTTCTTCACGCATAATATCCCGTCTCTCGGCCAAAAGCTGCATAGACATGTGTCTTGGGAAAGAATAGTGCAAGAACTTTTTAGCACCCATTTGATGGGCAAGTCGCGGTATGGTTCGTCCACGCGCATACTGGTCAGTTTCTAGACTCAGGTCTGCTACAGCTTCGACTAAATCGACGTCTTCATGGGGTGCTCCCAAAATAAACTTGACATCAGGCCGCATGTCTCTGACTTGACGAATGGCCGCAACTGTGCCTGGAACTGCCTGAGAAACAACAATTACTTTGACATCCCGATCTGATGCCAACTGCACGATCTGGGCAATAGTAGTTTCTTGTTCCTGCATAAAATTATCTGGGTAAATTGAGTGAACGATCATATCACCGTACTTTGCTGCTACATTCTCAGCACCGCGATACTCATCTTCACCCTGTGATACAGTACCTGTGACTACCCCAATTTTATAATCAGCGGCCAATGCTGCACCGCTGGCAGCCAAAAGCATAATGGCGATAAGTATTACAAATAAACTCTTTTTCACAAAAAGGCCTCCTTTATCAAACGCTTCAACCTAGACCATCAGAAGTATCCTAAGCTTGTCCACGCCTCCCTCCGTACAATTTAACACTCCAAGGCCACCTTACTTACCTGAAGAAATAGTCAGGATGTAGGTGACTAAGCATACATTTAAGCTGGATACCTATCATTAAATTCGCTTCCTTCTGTTGGTTTCCTGCAAGAGACAGTCTTTTTTTCCGAATGCAGCATTTACCAGTGAATATATCTACGAAATCCGACACTTTGTATACAATACACACATCCAATTTAATAAGAACCCAGCGGAGCAAACCGCTGGGTTCTAGAAAGATAGTCTGGCAACGAGCTACTCTCCCACCGGGTTACCCCGGCAGTACCATGGCCGCTGGAAGGCTTAACTGCTGTGTTCGGGATGGGAACAGGTGTAGCCCTTCCGCT
>JAAYQZ010000120.1 GCA_012519025.1 Bacillota bacterium | reverse complement strand
TACCCAGTTTAAAAATGTTTCTTAAGCACAAAAAAAGAGACCACCTCGTAGTCTCTATCAAATGTTCCTAAATGGTGGACCCAGACGGAATCGAACCCCTGACCTCTTGAATGCCATTCAAGCGCTCTCCCAACTGAGCTACATCCCCACTATGGTACCCCCAACCGGATTTGAACCGGTGCCTTCGCCGTGAAAGGGCGGTGTCCTTGGCCGCTAGACGATGGGGGCCCGTTAATAAGTGCCGGAGCACTGACAGGACTTATAATACCAAACGCTATGAGCTATGTCAACCCTTAATGCCGAGAAATTAACATATTCGCAACCAGACTACTTAGGAACCCCATGCATATGGTCTTTCACTGCCAAAGCGTCTGCAGCAAGCTTGGCTTTTTGGATCTCTTGATCAGTCATAGGTGTGCCCCGCAAATCCAAAATAGCCTCGTTCAGCTTATCCATATATCGGCGCAGTTTTAGGTTGCCGGAAAGCGGCACGTTTGCTTCAACCCAATTGTAATACTCGGTGTATAGGCTTGTCAACTGCCTCATCCAAGACCACCGCCGCCAGGCGGCGCCCAAAAGAATTACGGCCCCCAAGAAATATATGTTAGCCATGAAATCACATGTAAGAAACGATCTACTAGTTTCAGTGAAGATGAATTCTTTGGCTAAAGCCCACAAGACTTCGGGAATGCTGAGCACTAGCCATCACCTACAATCTTGGACACATAATTGAGGGTGATTTTTGAGAAGTGACCTGTTACCAAATGCAAAAACTGACTTGCCACCTGCCAGGTTTGCCAAGAACCCGGTGGTCTGCCGGCAGCCACCCAAGCATCATAATTCGCCGGGGCACCGGTAGCCCTTCTGGCATATTCCAGACACGCATTGATGTTGTGCCTGCCAGCGTTAAACGATGCCAAAGCAAATTTGTATCGTTCCGTTGCATCCGGTATTTCGTCAAACTTACTTACTAAAAATGCCATATACTTTATGCCGGCCCTGATGTTGGCTTCCGGATCGTGGGGGTTCCCTTCCCCCCACTCCCTCCAGGTGACCGGCATAAACTGCATAAGCCCCAGAGCACCTTGAGTAGACACCGCATAGGGATTACCTTCCGATTCCACCATGATCTGCCGTTTTATGTAAACCCAATCTATACCATGGGTATCTGCATAATATTTGATGATCTCATCAAATCGATCTGATGCTTCGGAATCTCGGGTCCACATGTCACCACCTCCCGCCAGGATGCTAGTTTAACATATTCACCACACTGTGAAATAGAACAGGCCTTACCCGGTTGCCAGTGATGGCGGACGCAAGATTTATCATTAGGTGGTAGCAATCGATGTAGGATTCGAATACTGTGTATTATTAGGACAGCAAATCCAGGGAGGTGATACTGTGAGCGTTTCTTGCCCACCGGGATCATCTAGATATTTCATTGGTGCAGGTGATACTTTCTTCAGTATAGCCCAAAGATTCAACACAACAGCAGCGGCCATTGAGGCTGTTAACCCCAATGCAAACCCAAACAATCTGGTAGTCGGCAGCCTGATTTGCATCCCGAGCGGTGCTCGTCCACCTTCAACATGCCCGGGAAGAGTATACACTGTACGCAGTGGTGACACAATGTTTGCCATTGCTAATACCCAAGGGGTGTCTTTAGCTGCGCTGGAAGCGGCAAATCCTGCTGTTGACCCCAATCGCCTCTCCGTAGGGCAGTTGATCTGCATTCCAACCGGACCGGCCCCGGGTCCGACACCAAGACCATGTCCGCCCAATACCACATCTTATACGGTTAAAGCCGGTGATACATTTTTCACATTGGCGCAGCATTTCAGCACCTCTGTCGAAGCCATACGGCGGGCCAACCCCAGTGTGGATCCCAATGCTCTGCAAATAGGACAGCATCTGTGTATACCACGTTAAATACCGGAAAGTATCTCTAGGCATCCACAATTTGGCCACATACAACAGCAAGACTGGGCCTGTAAGCAGCGCTTACGGCCCAGTCGACATTCGAGGCACAGATTGAAGGCTTACTTAATGGCCACCAAAACACCCTTTTTATCTGCAGATTCCAGTTCAGCTTCCGCAATGCGGATAGTATCCCGAGTGCTTTCCGGGGCGGCTATTTCGATTGGTTTATTTTCCAAAATGGAGTTGGCGAAATATTTCATTTCTCGATAATATCCCAAATCAGGGCAAAGATCCGGTTGAAAGCCTTGGCCGTCATCGGGATTTTCCGTTAACACACCCTTTGCAAGGATTAGGTTTCCCTTTTCAAAATTGACCCGGAAGGTCATATCAAATCCAAAATCACCTTCCAAAGTCCAGTCATCCTGGGCATTGATTACTTTGCCATCGTTGTAGATGTAGTTTGTCGAGACGGCATCATAACCGCTGCCGGGTATGATATTTGTCGCAATAGTGGAGACCTTATCCGGCATGCCAAACAACCAGTTGATGGTATCTACATCATGAATATGCTGATCTAAAAGGCAGCCTCCACTCTTTTCTTTAGTCAGCAGCCAATTTTCATATGACCAGCGCGGTGGCTCACCACCCCGGAAGAAGTATGCACAAACTACATCACCGAGGCGTTTGGATTGCACAGTTTCTTTGAGATACTCATAGGCAGGCCAAAACCGCAAACATTGTCCTATCATCAGCTTACGGTCGTTGGCTTTGGCAGCATCAATCATAGCCTGACACTCGGCGGAATTCATAGCCATCGGCTTTTCGCACAAAACATGGAGTCCTTTATTTAAGGCTTTGATTGTTGCCTCTGCATGTAAATATGTCGGTAAAGCGATATCAACGTAATCGAGCTCTTCATTTGCCAGCATTTCGTCCATGTCAGTATATAGATTGTACTTACTGAAGTCATACGTGCCTGTGCCTACATCGATATTGCCTTTTACAAAAATATTCTTGAATTTGTCGGGGTCAATATCACAAACAGCAACAAGCTTAACGGGAAAACCTTCTTCCTCAAACCGCAGATAATTGTCTAAATGCCCTCGGCCCATAAATCCAATTCCCACCAGCCCTACTTTGAGCACGGCTACACCCCTTTTGAGTAAATTTTACTTCTATCTTCCCTTGATCGGTAACAAATCCTTTAACCCAATTTACCAAGTCCTAAGGCACTTAACTATGTCTAAGTACTCCTTTTCCGCCTTAAGATAGGCATCGCCTTCTTTGGAAAGTACGGAAAGATCCGAACTGAGTCTGGCGAGCCTGGTCTCAAGTACCAGCCGTTCCTCAGCGGAAAGTTCCTGTTTATATGGCTGCTTCTGAAGCAATTTTTCTTGCCTCAGTTCATATTCACTAAACCCGCCGGGATAGACATCAAGCATTCCGTTTTTGATGACAATTACCTTTGTAGTGATCTTTCGAAGCAGGTGGCGATCATGTGAGGCTGCAATCAGTGTCCCGTTGTATTCACCTAGAGCTTGTTCAAGCTTTTCCCGTGAAGGCAGGTCCAAATGGTCTGTTGGCTCGTCTACCAGCAGCAAATTGAAATTGCCTAAAAGCAACTTGGCTACAGTTACCCGCTTCTGCTCCCCCACACTCAAAACCCCAAGAGGTTTTTCCAGATCACCTGTATCAAAAAGCAAACCTGCCAATAGAGTGCGTACCCTGGTTATCATGGCCTGGGTCTGCTCTTGCAGCCCGGACAGCACAGCAGATAAAACACTTTGACCAGGATCGTATTCTTCAAGTTCCTGATCAAGGTAGCCTGCACAAACACTTGGTGACACCCAAAGCTTACCGGCACTTGGCATTTCCCTACCCATAAACATCTTTAATAGGGTAGTTTTGCCGGAACCATTTGGTCCGATTAGGGCAACCTTGTCTCCTTTTAAAATTGAGAAACTGCCGGAGTCAAAAAGTCGCTTCGGGCCAAATGTTTTCGCCAGATCCTCGGCATGAATCACTCTTCTGCCTCCCTCCAAAGCCCCAAAATGAAGGGATGATATGCGCTTTTCCTCTTGTGGTTTGGTCGTACGTTTTTGCCGCATAGACTGTAATCGACGCATTTGGGCTTTACCTGTTTTGGCCAGTTTCTTGGCCTTACTGCGATAGAAATCGTGTTGGCCCGCCTTCTGGTGACTTTGCTGCGAGCGCCGCATCTGCAGCTGTATGGCGCGCTCCAGCCGTTCAATCTGTCTTTGTTCATGTTCGTATTCCGCCACTCGCTTGGCAAAAGCCAAAGCTTTGGCATCCCGATAAGCCGTGTAATTCCCCGCATATTCCTGCACCCCACCTTGCCCAAGCTCAAGTATCCTGGATACCACATTATCCAAAAACGCGCGATCATGGGACACCACTAAAACAGTACCTCGGTATGCTTGAATGTACTCTTCCAGCCATTTAAGGCCCTTGAGATCCAAGTGGTTGGTGGGTTCATCCAAAAGAAGCAGATTCGGCTCCGACAACCAAGCTAGCGCAAGGGCAAGGCGGGTTTTTTGCCCACCACTCAATTGTTCAGCCGGGAGTCTTGCTTCGACATTTGTAAGACCAAAACGCCTCAAGGCTTCGCCGGGCTCGCCTTTGGCGGAAATACCCAGTTTAACGACCTCATCAGTTAGAATCTCTAGTGGTGTGAAACAGCTAAATCTGGGCATTTGGGGCACATACCGGCGAGACAAAGTAGCATTGGAAAACGATAATGTGCCGCTGTCGGGCTTCTCAAGCCCGGCCAGGATCTGCAGCAAAGTAGATTTACCTACCCCATTGGGTCCGACCAATGCTGTTTTTTCTCCGGTATTAAGCATGAGATTAACTTTAGTAAAGAGCCTTTGGAAGCCGTACGATTTACTGAGGTTTTGTACTTGAAGAATGGGATTGGACACCAAAAAACCCCCTTTTAGGTATGGGGGTGAGATCGCAGCTGTGTGCTGAAAATCGCTTCATTGGCTGGATAACATTACATGAACGCGATGGACAAACTATATTAACTTAGTCAAATACACTATTAAAAAACAGCCAGTCTGCTGCCTATCTCACCAATTATCAAATTGATTTGGTTTATAGGCAATTGCGCATGGCCGACTCCTTTCCTGAGTAACCGATATTATACATTTTTATTATACCACAAAACGGCAGCAGATCAACGGTTTTCGTTTTAACAGCAGGAGTTCACCTCTGTGCAATAGAATTGCTGATGCCTTAGGCATGATTTTGAAGTACAAAAGATTACTGAAAAGAGGCTGTTTAAGTGAGGGGAACACTAGTTAATGTTGGCGCCATAATCAGCGGGACGCTCATCGGTATGTTTGCGACAACACGAATGCCGGACCGTATTGCCGAAACTACAATGAACGGAATTGGACTATTTACTATCTTTGTAGGCTTCAGCATGGCTTTAGAAAGCCAAAACATGCTGATTGTACTTTTCAGTATAGTGCTGGGAACGATCGTCGGTTCGTTGCTTGATATAAACGGTCGTCTTGAGCGAACTACCGAAAAACTTGAGGCTCGATTTGCAAAAGAAGGCTCCGGTGTCGGTCAAGGATTCCTGGCCGCAAGTCTACTTTTTTGTGTAGGTCCTATGGCCATCTTGGGCTCAATTGAAGACGGTCTTACAGGTACTTATCGCATTCTTATGACTAAAGCCCTAATGGACGGGTTTACATCTATCGTATTTGGGGCAACAATGGGCATAGGAGTTGCTTTATCGGTGCTGCCTGTGTTAGTCTACCAAGGGATCCTGACTTTGGCAGCATCTAAAGTCCAGGGACTAATGACCGATCTGGCAGTGTTGGAAATGACGGCTACAGGCGGGCTATTAATCGTAGGGATCGGGTTTAATATGCTGGGTATTAAGAAAATTTCTGTTGCGGACATGCTTCCATCCATCGTGTTTGCGGTTATATTCGCGCGACTTTTTCCGTAAAGCAAAAAAAATTTGCAAGGAAGGTGATTCCATTGATATGGGAAACAGCTGGCACAGACAACACAACTGAAACTCTGAAGCTGGCTATAGCAAAATCAAAAGACGCCAACATTCCGTGGCTTGTAATAGCATCTAACACAGGTGCAACAATCAGAGAGGCACTTCGCCTAGACGCCAACGGCCATTCCATAATATGTGTAACACATCATGTGGGCTTTAAAGGCCCGGGAATCGATGAGATGCCTCAAAATGAACGATTGTACCTTCAAAACTTCGATGTGAAGATTTTAACGACTACCCATGTTTTAGCCGGTGTAGATCGAGGGGTACGCAACAAATTTGGCGGTATCTATCCTGCAGAAATCATGGCCAACACCCTACGCATGTTGGGTCAAGGTGTAAAAGTCTGTATTGAGATTTCTATAATGGCTCTAGATGCCGGCCTCATCCCTTATGGGGAAAGGGTAATCGCAGTAGCAGGTTCCGGTTCCGGCGCCGATACCGCAGCTATTGTTCGACCGGCGCATTCCAACGATGTTTTTGATCTGAGGGTTGAGGAAATCATCTGCAAGCCCCGGACATGGTAACTGACCAGTCGCCCGCCCTATGTCCGCGGTGTCTGCATTGACGCCGAAAGCCTGTTGCTTGCGCATACTCGCTGCCTTATGAAGACAAAAATCCGCCATCTACAGGAATTACAGCTCCCTGAACGTAACTTGCCATCTCCGTTGAAAGAAAAAGGGCGACCCGGGCGATTTCATCCGGGTTGCCCCACCGGCCCAAAGCAAGCCGACTTTGAAAATCATACCCGGTTTTAATCAGATCCAGCTGCATTTTTCTGATTGCCGTTTTCATTATTTCCCTAGTACCGGGTGTCTTGATTGCCCCCGGCAAAATAGCATTCACCCTAAAATCATGGGGTCCATAATCTCGGGCCAGAGCCCGGGTCAAACCAATTACAGCTGCCTTACTCGTGCCATAAGCCACTAAATCTTTCTTAAACGGCAGTATGGCTTCGATGGTTGAAATGTTGACGATAGTACCGCCTGCTTCAAGTCTGCGTTTGATAAACTCTTGACACATCCAAAGCACCGACTCCAGATTAACTGCCATAGTTAAATCAAAAAAATCCTTGTCCATTTCAAGATAATCCTTCAGCATATAAATACCGGCGTTATTGATTAAAATATCCGGGAGGCGATGCTCCAAACCGGTCCACAGGTCAACTATTTGCTGCCTATCGCTTAGATCCACTTTGTGGGCAGAAACTGATGCACCTGCAGCCATGAGTTTATGGGCAACCTTATTTAAAAGCGGTTCGTTTAAATCCAGCAGAACGCATTCTGCTCCGGCATCGGCAAAACGAAAAGCCATAGCTTCACCTATTCCGGATGCCGCTCCAGTCAACAGTACTCGCCTTCCTGTAAGATCAACAAGTTCGTTTGTTGCAATGAGATTATCGAACACTAAAATCTTCCTTTCTGCATGACCGACCAATAATTCGTACTTCCTGACTTCCGGTATTTTTCCTTGCACATTTTGCTAAAGCCGACCAATGCTCCTTGCCCAAAAGCCGGTCCATTTCATATAATAAGCTTGTCCAAGCAATTGGTTTACTTTGCTTTGGAAATTTCACTTACCGCGAGAGGGGTATTTATTTGCTTAAAATATATGAGGGTAAAACGAAAAACGTATTCCAAATGGATGATGGCAACGTTCTATTGGAGTTCAAAGATAGCGTTACCGGCACCCAAGGCGAGATCGACTCCGGCGGCAATGTGGTGTGGGGCCAAATCGAAGGCAAAGGCAAAGCTTCTTTGCGCCTTACTATGCACTTTTTTCAGTTGCTGGAGCAAGCGAACATAGATTGTCATTTCGTGGGAATAGGCCCAAGGCCCAATACTATCATCGTCAAACCCGCTCAATCGTATGGCATTGAGGTAATTTGCCGGGAAAAAGCCTGGGGCAGTTTTGTGCGCCGCTATGGAAAACACGCAACACAAGGGATGCCGCTGCCTTCGCTCGTCGAGTTTACACTAAAAGACGATGAAAAAGGCGATCCGCTGATTACCGCCGACGCGTTGGTTGCTTTGAGCATCGCAAATCTTTGGGAAATAGAATACATGGCCAAAACCGCCAAGCAAACAACTGCACTGATTAAAGCGGATTTGGCCATGAAGGGTTTAGAACTAATCGATATTAAATACGAATTCGGCGCCGTAGAAGGCAGACCCATGCTCATTGACGAAATATCCGGAGACAGCATGCGGGTGGCAAAGGACAATGTTGTGCTGCTTCCCCATGAATTAGCTGACGCTGTTTTAGGTGTTAACGAAACATCTTGAACTCCAAAAAGAGTTCATTATAAACAGCCAGCATGGATTTGCCCAGGTTCTCATAAAGTTCAAGCTTATCGGTGATTTCCGGGCCGGGGTAGAAGCGTTCATCTTCCCCTACTTCATCCAGAAACTCCAATGCTCCTACGTTAGGCGTTGAATAGCCCACGTAATCCGTATTAACAGCCGCATTTTCCGGGTCAAGGATAAAGTCTATGAATTGGTGTGCTCCTAAGACGTTGGTTGCAGTTCGGGGGATCACAATATTATCAAACCATACATTAGTGCCCTCCATGGGAATAACATAGTCAAGCCTTGGGTTTTCCTCGATAATGCCTGCGGCATCCCCCGACCATACGACTCCCACGGCGGCTTCTTCGTTGACAAGCAGCACTTTCAGTTCATCGCCGACAATGGCCTTGACATTGGGGACGAGTTCTTTTAATTTACCTTGGGCTTCCATCAGCCTGTCAATATTTGTTTCGTTTAAAGAGTAGCCAAGGGCGTTTAGACCCAACCCGATGATTTCACGGGCACTATCGACCAGGATAATCTCGTTTTCCAAGGATTCATCCCATAGATCATGCCAACTTTCAAAGTGCCTCCCACCCAGCAGCTCGGGGTTGTAGACAATCCCTAAGGTTCCCCAGAAATATGGTGCTGAGTATTTGTTGCCTTCATCGAATGGGAGATCTAGAAATCTTGGATCTATATATTCTAGATTGGGCAACAGGCTGTGATCTAAAGGTATAAGCAGTCCTTCTTCTTTCATCCGATTGATAGCGTAATCCGATGGAATGACAACATCAAAAGTACTGCCTTTGTGGGCAAGTTTGGTCATCATGGCCTCATTGGACTCAAAAGTTTGGTAGATCACTTTCAGACCCGTTTCCTCCTCGAAGGCAGCGATTAGATCCGGATCCAGGTAATCGCCCCAGTTGTAGATCGTGATAATGTCCGCACTGGAATAGCCCTGTAGGGAATCGATGTGGGCCGTAATGTAAATCAATATGAACGCCACCAGCAGAGCACCAACAAACATCTGTACAACTTTCTTCATGGTTCCACCTCCAGCCGAACGGGTCTTGTTACTTGCTTACTGATGGCATAATACCCGATCACCAACACCAAAATCACCAGGAAAATCAGGGTTGAAAGGGCATTGATGGTTAGAGAGATCCCCAGCCTGGCCATGGAGTAGATTTCCACTGATAGGGTCGAAAAGCCGCTTCCG
>JAAYQZ010000013.1 GCA_012519025.1 Bacillota bacterium | reverse complement strand
TGGAACCTTTGGCAAAACCGGCCATCAGCGCCATTTATGATGGGCAATCAAAGTTCGTGCCGGAGCGTTTTAGCAAAAACTACCTGAATTGGATGGAAAACACCAGGGATTGGTGCATTTCCCGCCAGCTGTGGTGGGGTCACAGGATACCGGTCTGGTATTGTGAATGCGGGGAAATGACGGTTTCCAAAATTGATCCCACTGAATGTCCTGTTTGCGGCAGCACCAGGCTTGAACAAGAATCCGATGTATTGGATACCTGGTTTAGTTCAGCGCTCTGGCCTTTTTCCACCTTGGGGTGGCCTGAAAAGACTGATGCCCTCAAGCATTTTTATCCAACACAAGTTTTGGTTACAGGCTTTGATATCATCTATTTTTGGGTGGCACGCATGATGTGCATGGGTCTTGAGTTCATGGACGAAGTACCGTTTCACGACATACTGATACATGGTTTAGTTCGAGATTCCCAAGGCCGCAAGATGAGTAAATCCCTGGGCAATGGTGTCGATCCCATCGATGTAATTGAGCAATTTGGTGCCGATGCCCTCAGGTTGAGTCTTATTATCGGCACATCGCCGGGCAATGACACTCGCTATCGTGAAGAAAAAGTTGAAGCCTACAGGAATTTCGCCAACAAGCTTTGGAACGTGTTTCGGTTTGCTTTGATGAATTTGGAAGATTTCACACCACAGGGGCGTGTGGAAGATCTCTCCTTGAGCCTGGCAGATGAGTGGATTTTAAGCCGCTATCACACCACTATAGAAGAAACTACGCGGTGGCTTGAGCGTTATGATTTGGGAGAGGCGGCAAGAGTTCTTTATGAATTCGTTTGGACAGAGCTTTGTGACTGGTACGTGGAGATGATTAAACCCAGTTTATATGGAAGGTTGGGTGAAGGGGCAAAACAAGTCAGTCAATACGTCCTTTGGTATGTTTTAGAAGGCACTTTGCGCCTGCTGCACCCATTTATGCCTTTTATCACTGAAGAAATTTGGCAGCATTTGCCCCATGAAGGCGAGACCATCATGCTGGCTGATTGGCCTGAGAGTGCAGGTGTCTGTATCAATGCAGAGCAGCAGATGGCATCTATCATGGATATAGTGCGGGCTGTACGCAACATTCGCAGTGAACAGAAAGTAGCCCCCGGTAGGGAAATCAGCGCCATCATCCATGCTGATGCCGCAAAGCAGGACCTTTTGGATAACAATAGAGGATATCTAAAGGTGCTGGCTCGGGTAGGGGAACTTGAAATCGGTTCTCCAAAAAATGATAAACCGGAACGGGCTTTAACAGCAGTGGCCGGAGGTGTGGAAATATATCTGCCCATCGCCGGATTAGTGGATATCCAGCAAGAAACAACTCGCCTCAAGAAAGATTTGGAGGCGGTCGGGAAAGAAATTGCCAGAGCCCGGGGTATGTTGGCTAACGAGGGCTTTGTCAATAATGCGCCCAAAGAAATCGTAGATAAGGAAAAGACAAAGTTAAGTCAACTGAAGGACAAGGAAATGGCTCTTAAGGAGCGCCTTGAGCAATTAAACAAGTAAAAACTTGATAATCACCCACCCGGCCCTTGTCCAGTTGAGGGCCGGGTGTGATATTTTTGGCAAAATATATTGAATTGCAAAAGAGGTGGAACTAGGCAATGGAGCTCCATACATACCTCAATAATTTAGGACCCAGCAAAGGCCGGCCTGGATTGGGTAGAATCCAATACCTCCTTAAGTCTATCGGCAGCCCCGAAAACAGACTGAAGATAATCCATATACTAGGTACCAATGGTAAGGGCTCTACCGCAAAATTCGTTGCTTCCATACTGCAGGCAGCAGGCTTCAAGGTCGGTCTTTACACATCACCTCACTTGGAGAAATTCAATGAACGGATACGGGTCAACGACATACCGCTCACAGATGGCGAGTTGGCCCAGGCGTTAGATAAGGTCAAATCGGCATTAAAGTCTCTTAAAAAAGATTGTTTCGGGCTTGGTGAACCAGGGATGTTTGAAATAGCAACAGCAATTGCACTGAGTCATTTTGCAGAAGCTGAAGTTGACTACGCAGTTTTAGAAGCAGGATTGGGCGGCCGCTTTGATGCCACCCATGTGGGGGATCCACTGCTTACCGTGATTACGCGGATCTCACTTGACCATACGGAAGTATTAGGTGACACCGTTCAGCTAATCGCAGGTGAAAAGGCGGCTGCAATCCCCCAAAATGGTACAGTGATCATGGGCCCCCAGGTAGAAGAAGCAGCCGATGTTATCCGCGGGGTCGCCAAGAAACAAGGGGCATATATAGTGGATGTGGGGGCCGGCTATCAGGTGGATGATATTGTGCCTAGTGTCGGTGGAACCCGATTCCGTGCTGCTTGGGAAAATGAAACTCAAGAAGTTCAGATCGGGATGCTTGGTCTATTTCAAGTCACAAATGCAATCACTGCACTTGCCGCAGTTCACTACCTGGTAAGCCAAGGCTTACCTATCAGAGTTGACGCGATCCAAAGAGGGTTGGCAGCGGCTGTGTGGCCGGGGCGTCTGGAGGCTGTTGGGACTAGGCCGATGATAGTCTTAGACGGTGGCCATAATTTAGATGGTTTCCAAGCCCTTGCCGAAAGCTTACCTGAGTATTTCTCATGGAAAAAGCTGCACTTGATCATGGCTGTGACTGGGGAGAAATTGGTTGATCCTATTTTGAGAACTATACTACCTTTGGCAGACAGCATTACCTTTACTGCACCAAGGCAGAGCCGCACCAGACCAATAAGCCCCAAACAGCTTGCAAGAACTGCCAGGACCTATATGAAAGAGGTATGTACAGCACCGAGCTTTGCTTCAGCTTACCGACAGGTGCTCAAAAAAGCATGCCCAAGTGATTTAATCTGTGTTTGCGGTTCTTTGTATCTTGTCGGCGAGGCGCGGGCATATTTGTTGGACAGCCGCACTCCTGCAGGGATTTGACAGCAGTATGCCGAAACTTCTAGAACAGAGTTTGGCATTTTCTGATAATGTACGGATATGTGTGGATCCTTGGTGTTTGCGAATGGAGGTAGGGTATGGCTCCTAAAGGCAAAAAGAAAAGAAAAAAGAACAATGTGATGTTTGAACGAGTCTACCTGTTCCTGACCTTAGTGGTTGTTGCCGGTGTGGCAATATTTTTAGGTTATATCGTGGGTCAATATGCAATCCAAGCCGCTACCGGTGCTCTTGATCGAGAGCTAGCCCGGGAGGGGGAAGCAGTAAGGGAAAAAGTTGTAGAAACTGCTCGCGGCACTCCTTTGGAAACATCGGCAAAGAAAGAGGAGTTGTCTTTGCCCGGTGAAACGGAAGAAGCCGCGGCCGATGAATCCAAGGGGCGAGATTCTTCTGCTATATCTTCCATTTCCCGTGGGGAAACCACCACGACCGGGACAGTGTCTCCAAAGCCACCAGTGACAACACCGAGTAAGCAGTTGTATAGAGTTCAAGTTGGAGCCTTTTCATCGGCGGACAATGCCCAAAATTTGGCCAAAGCCCTTAAAGACCAAGGTTACCCGGTTTTAGTAACATCCGGAAGCCTGCACCGTGTGCAAGTCGGAGCTTTTGCCGAACGGGCCAATGCAGAGAACCTGCGTGTGGAACTTGAGGAAAAAGGGTACCCTGCTGCCATTATTGCAACTAATTAAGCCGCAATGCTCGGCACATACTACTGATAAAGCGGAAAAACTTATACTTTTAGGAGACAGTACAGTGCCGATACTGGAAAATAAGACTATACGAGTGACGGGTATGCGGTGTGCACACTGCAAAAGGGCTGTAGAAAGTATGGTAAGAAAACTATCAGGTGTTGAGACAGTTGCTGCGGATGTTGATAGCGGCACAGTCACAGTTTCATATAACGCGGAACAGGTGGACACTGAGGCCATTGAAGGAGCCATAGTAGGTGCCGGTTGTGATATTTTAGGTTAGATTTTGTCAGTAACCCGCCCCGGGTATGTTTAAGGCCAAGGCAAGTCACAATATCTTTGAGTTGCATTTTAGCAAGCGAAAAGGAGATATTGTGATGAATTCCAAAGGGCTTGGATGGGCTGAACTTGCTATACTGGGGGCAGTGCCGTTTGTAATGGTTTTAGGCAACTCCATGTTGATTCCTGTTTTCCCCAAGTTTGAACAAGTTTTGCATATCAATCAAGTGAAAGTGGGCTTGCTGGTGACTGCGTTTTCTCTACCGGCAGGCCTTTTGATTCCTTTCTCCGGCATGCTTTCCGATCGCATCGGCCGCAAAATTGTTATCGCGCCGGCTTTGATCCTCTATGGACTGGGTGGGCTTGTTGCCGGTGTAGCAAGTGTGACCATGGGGAAGCCATTTCCGATGATTTTGGCTGGCAGAGTCCTTCAAGGCCTTGGTGCAGGAGGTACTTACCAATTGGCGATGGCCTTGACTGCCGATTTGAGCCCCGGCAGCAAACTGACAAGACATTTAGGATTTCTTGAGGCCGCCAACGGGTTTGGCAAAGTCATAAGCCCCATCCTGGGGGCCCTGGTGGCGATGGTAAGTTGGTTTGCGCCGTTTTTTGTTTATGGTGTTTTGGCCTTTCCGGTCGCAGCTTTAGTATGGTTTGGACTTAATGAACCAAACCCCGGTGGGAAAGGGAAATCTTGGGGCGAATACTTTAAAACTTTAGGTGATATTGTCAAGAAAAAAGGCATTTCCTTGTTAGCAGCTTTCTTGGTGGGATTCATTGCCTTGGGTGTTTTGTTTGGATTTTTGAGTTATTTATCCGATGTATTGGAACAAAAGTTTAATTTGGCCGGTGTGAAAAAGGGTCTTGCCTTAGCTGTACCGGTGTCAGCCATGGCACTGACATCATACGGCACAGGTGTTTTCTTAGAAAAGAGACAGCACCTTTTAAAACCGACTCTTATTTTAGGTATGGCCATCGCAGCCCTAAGCCTTGGTGTTGTCCCCTTGTGCATTGGAGCACGTTATATTTTCCCCATTACTGTTGTTGGTGCCGGGATCGGCATTGGAATGGTATTGCCTCCTTTAAATACCATGATTACGGCCGCCACAAGCCAAGACGAAAGAGGGGTAGTTACCTCCCTATATGGTACTGTGCGGTTTTTTGGTGTGGCAGTGGGCCCACCGGTTTTTGGCGCCATCGGTTTTGAACGGGTCAGTTTATTTTACGGGGTCGGTGCCGTGGCCATTGTCACAGCGATTTTGGGTTATTTGCTGATCAACTCCCGCCAACTGACGCAGCAGCCTTCAAACTAGGAAGCACGGTATATGTAGAAGCTTTGACACATATGATACAAGGTCTAAATCCAGCGTGCGGAGGGATGCAGTATGGCACCGCGTCCGGGGTGGGGATTCGGCAGTCCGCGACTGACCCAAGCAGTGCTTTATATCGCTTTTTTTGCCCTGGTGTTTGTTGGTATACCAGGCCTGATCGCATCAACTCGTCCCCGGCCCCAAAAGCGCCGGGGATTTGAGTTTAATGTGCGGTTGTTTCGGGAAGATCTTAATCAAATCGTTGATATGGATTTAGAGGAATACCTTGTTGGTGTTTTGGCTGGCGAGATGCCCGCCGACTTTCATCCTGAGGCCCTCAAAGCCCAGGCGGTTGCAGCTCGCACTTATGCCTTATATCGGTTGGGCATCAAAGCACCGCCCAAGGAATCTGGCACAGTTCAGACCACCGCCCATATTTCCTCAGATTTTCGCACCGGGCAGGCCTGGAAGGATCCTGCCTCCCAAAGGGAGCACTGGGGGTGGTATGGTTATTATCAAAAACGCCGACAGCTGATAAATGCCATCGAAGCAACCAGGGGAGAAATTTTAGTATATAAAAATGAACCTATATTCGCGGCATACCATTCCACCAGCGGAGGTGCGACACAGTCATCTGGTGCTTATTTTAACGAATTACCGTACCTAAAAGGAGTATCTAGCCCCGGGGAGGAGATTTCCCCTTACTATCGGACAACCAGCCACATCGATTGGCAGGATCTAGTGGAGAAACTCGAGCTCCCCGAATCCCTATCCCAGTCTTTATATCCTTTTGCGGAACTACAACAGAAGGTAGATATTTATGATTTGCCGAATGAGTCTTCAAGCAACTTAAGTGAAGAACTGTCAACTTTATCCGGTATCATATTGGAGTTGTACGACGATGGCCGGGTCAAAAACATGGAAATAGTGGGGCAGAGCCTGAGCGGGCGCACAGCCAGGGAGAAATTGGGTCTGCGTTCCAACTGGTTTACAGTTGATGAGGAGTTGACCGGTCTCATTTTTTATGTTAAGGGCTATGGGCATGGTGTGGGAATGTCCCAATACGGTGCCCAAGCTATGGCACTAAGCGGTATCGGCTACCGGGATATATTGACTCATTACTATACCGGAGTCCAATTGGTCAAATGGTATTGAACAGTGAGAAAGAGGTGAGGTGCCCGCTTTTTGGGCTGATTATGGAGAAAGACAATCAAAAAATTTACGATGTAGCAATTGTTGGTGGAGGACCTGCAGGTATGTCTGCGGCTATTTATACCGGACGGGCTCATTTGGATACATGCCTGATTGAGGCGTTAAGCACCGGTGGTCAGATGTTTAATACTTCCACTATTGAGAATTATCCGGGTTTCCAAACTGTGAATGGGCCAGAATTATCCAGTAAAATGGAAGCCCAAGTACGCCACTGGGGGATTGAGCCGGTCTATGGTGAAATTGTCAATCTGGGCCAGGGCAAAGAACAATTTACACTGACAGACTCTGTAGGTAATGAGTGGCATGCCCGTACAGTTATAGCAGCGACAGGCAGCAAACCGAGGAAACTGGAAATACCCGGTGAAACGGAGTTAACAGGCAGCGGAGTTTCTTATTGTGCAACCTGTGATGGGGCGTTCTTTAAAGGTAAAGAAGTGGTAGTCGTTGGTGGGGGAGATTCCGCCATAGAAGAAAGCCTATATCTTGCCCGCATAGTAAAACAAGTTACTGTTGTACATCGCCGGGATAGCTTGCGGGCAACGATGGATCTGCAAAAGCGTGCCTTTGCTGAGCCCAACATTAAGTTTATATGGGATGCTTCAGTAGAGGCGATTCTGGGGGACATGACTGTGGATGGCCTTCGGGTGCGGAACATTAAAGATGAGTCTGTTTCGGTCGTTCCCGCGGCAGGTGTTTTCATTTATATCGGTAATATCCCCAACACGGAGTTTTTGCAGGGTCTTGCCGCTCTAGATGAGACCGGTTATGTAATTGCCGGTGAAGATACAGTTACGAATGTTCCCGGGTTGTTTGCCGCAGGCGACATAAGGACTAAAGGTTTAAGGCAGATTGTAACGGCTTTGGGAGACGGAGCAGTGGCGGCAATGGCGGCTGAGCGCTATTTAGCGAGTCTGGGGCTTTAACCGTAAAATTAGCGATTCTTGTATGCTGCACCGAGTTGGATGTGTATTAAGGGGGGGCTTACAATGATCAAACCAGCAGCAAGTGTTTTGGATTTAATCGGCGCTACACCGATTGTTCGGCTTAATCGGGTGGTTGAAGAAAAAATGGGCGCGGCAGTATATGCAAAATTAGAGTCATTTAACCCCGGTGGCAGTGTGAAGGATCGAATTGCCCTAAGCATGGTGAGAGCCGCCGAGAATGCCGGTCACCTCAAGGCCGGAGGCGCGATTGTAGAGCCTACAAGCGGCAACACCGGAGTGGGCTTGGCTATGGTTGCGGCTGCTTTGGGATATCGGTTGATCTTGACTATGCCCGACACCATGAGTGAGGAAAGACGCAATCTTCTTGGGGCTTATGGTGCAGAATTGGTTTTGACACCGGGCAAATTGGGCATGAGGGGTGCTATCGAAAAGGCTGAGGAAATAGTTGCTGAAAACCCAGGTTATTATATGCCGCAGCAGTTTCAAAATCCGGCAAATCCTGCAGTCCATCGGCAAACTACTGCCCAAGAAATCATTGAACAGATGGAGGGAAACTTGAATGCATTTGTTGCCGGTATAGGTACCGGTGGCACAGTTACCGGTGTTGGTTCTGTACTCAAACAAAAACTCTCTGATGTACAGATAGTGGGAGTGGAACCAAAAGGATCTGCAGTTTTGACCCAGGGTCAAGCAGGGCCTCACAAAATTCAAGGTATTGGCGCGGGGTTTGTGCCCGAGGTTCTGGAAGTTGAAGTTCTCGATCAGATTATTACAGTAACCGATGAGGATGCTTATTTAATGACTGAGCGATTGGCCAAAGAAGAAGGCCTGTTGGTTGGCGTTTCCGCAGGTGCCGCCTGCTGGGCAGCCCTTAAGGTGGCGGCTGCTTTGTCTCCACAAGAGCAAGTTGTTGTACTTTTTCCTGATACAGGGACCAGATATTTAAGTGTTGAGGGTCTGCTGGATGGGCCAAATAGGATTTAGGTGAGATAATGCAGATACTACAAGATAAATTGGATCGTTTGGAAGATATTTTGCGGGAAATGGGTAGTGTTTTAGTGGCTTTTTCCGGAGGCGTTGACAGCACTTTTTTACTGCACGTGGCCAACAACGTGCTGTCGGGTAACGTACTAGCAGTGACAGGTAGGGCCGTTATGTTTCCTGATTGGGAAGTCGATGAGGCTGTTGCCTTCGCTGATAGGGTGGATATCGAGCACCTTATTTTAGATGTAGATATTATGAAGACACCGGAGTTTAGGGAAAATGACCCACTGCGCTGCTATCATTGCAAACATGCTATATTCAGTGAGTTTCTGAAAATCGCCCACAACCGAGGCATTGCCTGTGTCGTCGATGGAACCAATGTGGATGATGAAGGCGATTATCGTCCGGGTATGCGGGCCATTGAAGAGCTTGGTGTGCGCAGTCCTCTTAAAGAAGCAGGATTGACTAAAGCTGAAATCAGGCAAGCTTCTAAAGAACTGAATCTGCCTACATGGAATAAGCCATCTTATGCTTGTCTTGCATCAAGGATTCCTTATGGGACAGGCATAACTCCGAAGAAACTTGCGGTGGTTGAAAAAGCAGAGGCCGTGCTGCACGACTTGGGTTTGGAACAAGTCAGGGTGCGGCATCATGGCGATTTAGCTAGAATCGAAGTAAAAGCGGCTCACATTGCAGAAGTGCTCAAAGCGGCGGATTTGTTGGCTGCTGAGTTTAAACAGCTGGGCTTTTTGTATGTAACGGTTGATCTTGAAGGCTACCGTACAGGCAGTCTTAATGCCCAATTATGAACTGAACCATAGTCCTAAAGGCACTTTTCTTCTTGAGGGGCGGGACCAAGGTATCAGGTTCCCGGCCCTCTTTTTCACTAAGTTAGTCTGCGGCGCAGGAGTTGTCCAAGACTAGTTGAATATTAGCTTAAGCAGAAGGCGTACCCGCTTAAGAATGGGAGGTAGTGCCATTGCTTCGGCACCGCAGAACCGGAATACTTATTTTGTTATTAACTATCTTGGTTGGGGCTATAATAGGGACAGTTATAGGTGAAGCTTTGGGGGAATATGTGGCCATTTTTAACCGGACCGCCTCTTTGGGAATTTCACCTACAGACATCCATATCGGCCGGATTTTTACATTCCACTTCGGATTTACCCTGCAGTTGAATTTGGCCACGGCTATCGGCCTAATTATAGCACTGCTTTTATTTAGAGCATTATAGGATGATTATCCATAAATGCTGTGTTATTATGAGTGTGAAGAGGAATTTGCATGACTGAGCTGATCTTGGCCTCTGGATCACCCCGCCGTAAAGAGATGCTTACTGCGTTGGGTGTGGATTTTGAAGTAGTTTTACCCATGGTTGATGAAACAAAAATAGAAGGCGAGACACCGGCCAAAAAAGCCGAGCTGGCCGCAGATACTAAGGCCCGGTGGGTGGCAGAACGCTGTCCCCATGGGGTGGTTATTGCTGCTGATACGATTGTTGTGCGAACCGCCTGTGAGGTTTTGGGCAAGCCCCAAGGGGCTCGGGAGGCCGTTGATATGCTGCTTTCCCTTTCAGGTGATAGCCATCATGTGATAACTGGTGCCAGCGTGATCTCACCATCTAAACATCAAAAGTGCGTTTTCCATGTGAGTACTAAAGTTGTTTTCCGCAGTTTGTCTAAGGGCGAAGTGGAACGCTATGTTGCCACTGGGGAGCCTATGGATAAAGCCGGCGCCTATGGTATTCAGGGCAGGGGTGCACTTTTGGTAAAGCGCATCGAGGGTTGCTACTTCAATGTAGTTGGTTTGCCTTTGCCGCGACTGGGCGAGGTCTTACAGGATTTTGGCATTATACTTCTATGATCTTTGTTCACCGGCCATACCTCCTGGATGACGGTAGGAGGTAGTTAGTTTGAGTATAGTGATTAGGGACCTTCCAACAGCTGAACGGCCTAGAGAAAAACTGCTTAAGTTTGGTAAGGATTCTTTATCTAATCGGGAATTGCTTGCTATTATATTGCGGGTAGGCACCCGTCAAATCTCTGCCTTGGGTTTGGCCGATGAAGTGTTGGTCCATTTCGGCTCACTGAGGAACCTGCAGGAGGCCAGCTGCGAAGAGCTGCAGGCAATTGAAGGCATTGGTTTGGCCAAAGCCGCGCAAATACTTGCTGCACTTGAGTTGGGGCGACGGGTACAGGCCTCAGTGAAAACCTCCAGTATTATACGCACTCCCAAGGATGCGTCAGACCTGGTTATGGAAAAATTGCGTTATTTAGATCGTGAAGTTATGCAGCTGCTTATTTTGGATACCAAGAATCAAGTGATCGCAACACCCTTAGTGTCAGTGGGGATTTTGGATGCTTCAATGGTGCACCCTCGGGAGGTATTTAAAGACTGCATACGCCGCAGCGCTGCATCGGTGATTTTAGTGCATAATCATCCCAGTGGTGATCCCACCCCGAGTGACAACGATATCAAGGTTACGGATCGATTGCGCAGAGCAGGGGAAATTCTCGGCATAGATGTGCTTGACCACATTATTATTGGAGATAATCGGTTCGTATCTTTGAAAGAAGAAGGTTTTTTTACGTAAGCATGCGGGATTAGTCCCGCCCAAGGATCGAAGATCGATCTTTAGGTAGGAGGTAGGGGCAGATGATTGCTTTATCAAAGGACATGGGAATTGATTTGGGTACAGCCAATACCCTCGTATACGTGCAGGGTAAAGGTATTGCTCTGCAGGAGCCGTCGGTTGTGGCTATTGAAAGGGATACTAATCGCGTTTTAGCGGTTGGCGCCGAGGCACGGGAAATGGTGGGGCGGACACCGGGCAATATACTTGCTGTGCGGCCTATGAAAGATGGAGTGATAGCAGATTTTGATGTTACAGAACGAATGCTCCGACATTTTATTGCCAAAGCCAGCCGCCGCCGAGGAATTTTCCGCCCCCGGGTGGTTGTGGCAGTTCCTTCTGGTGTGACAGAAGTGGAAAAACGGGCTGTGATTGATGCCACTTTATCAGCAGGTGCCAAAGACGCCCGCTTGATTGAAGAACCTATGGCAGCAGCTATAGGTTCGGGCTTACCTGTGCAGGAGCCCACGGGAAGTATGATTGTGGATATCGGAGGCGGTACTACCGAGGTGGCCATTATCTCCTTGGGCGGTATTGTGTCCCGCCGATCAATTAGGGTTGGCGGCGATGAATTGGATGAAGCAATTGTCCAGCATGTGCGCCGCTCATACAATTTGCTGATTGGTGAGAGAACGGCAGAGCGGGTGAAGCAGGAGATCGGCAACGCTTATATAGATGCAGAGCGAAAAAGGATTTCAACGGAAATCCGGGGCAGGGATCTTGTGACGGGATTGCCTAAGACAGTGACCATAGTCGATGAAGAGATCCATGCCGCATTGGCAGAGCCTGTACAGGCCATTGTTGAAGCTGTGAAGGTCACGTTAGAGCGAACCCCGCCGGAGCTGTCAGCGGATATCATGGACAAAGGCATTATTTTGGCCGGTGGAGGATCGCTGCTTAATGGTCTTTCAAGGCTGCTGAGTGATGAGACGGGGATGCCGGTGCATCTTTCCGATGATCCTTTAACGGCTGTTGTTAAAGGAACGGGAACTGCTCTTGAGCATTTTAATCTCCTGCAGCGGGTGATGGTAAACACAAGAAAACTTAGTTGAATCACAATCACCCAAAAGAACCCAGTGAGTGAGGATGAATGGGGATGCGGTGGTTAACGGAACGATGGCCTATATTGGTTGGTGCATTTGTTGTATTTATTTTGATTGCTTTGATTTATATAACTGCCGATGGTCGCCAAGAATTGTCCCCATGGGAAAAAACGATTAAAAGCGGAGTGGCCCCTATTTATGGAGCCCTCAGCAATATAACTGCTTGGGCCAATCATTGGGTTGCAGTTGTACGCAACTACAGTCACCTTGAGCAGGAAAATACTGATTTGCGCCAAGAGGTTGAGTGGTTGAAGCGGCGTCTGGAAGCGGTTGAGCGTCTTGAGCAAGAGAATCGCAGCCTGCGGGAGGCTTTAGGATTTCCTTTTCCCGGTAATGAGCAGCCGGTTGCTGCCAAGATTATTGCCCGCTCTCCCTCAAACTGGTTTGACAAAGTATCAATCAACCGTGGGGAAGATGCGGATCTGGACACAGGTGATGCGGTGGTGACACCGGCAGGGGTTGTTGGCCGAGTTTATTCCGTCGCGTCCAATACCGCTGAAGTCATGCTTGTAACCGATGATCGCAGTGCTTTCGGGGCGGTTGTGGCCAGGACGGGGGATCCTGTCATCGTAGAAGGCAGTGGGCGGTGGAGTGAACTGCATCTAAAACCCTTGGTTAAGGAAGTGGATTTAAGGACAGGGGATCAGATCATCACATCTGCCATGAGCGGTATCTTTCCCGAAGGTTTGCCGGTAGGTACTGTAGCGGCGGTAGACACAGGTCAGTATGGGTTATCCCTGTCGGCAATCATTGTACCCCATGCGGATTTGGCTCGAATCAGTCAGGTTTTTGTGATCAAATGATCGTTAAAAAAACTGTAGGGAGCAACCTGGTGAGAAAACTGGCTATATTGGCAGTCTTGGTTGCTGCCATATTGTTACAATCGAGTCTATTCCCTTTTTGGATGTGGATGGGCGTCAAACCGGATCTAGTCACAGTGATTGTGATTATTGTCGGGTTGGTGTACGGGTTGGTGCCGGGAAGCACTATAGGTTTTTTTGGAGGCCTACTTTTGGATTATTCTTTAGGTCGGCTCATTGGTGCCGGCGCTGTCAGTAAGATGCTTGTGGGTGGGCTGGCCGGCTGGGTCTCCCCGCGAATTTTTGGTGATCGCATGATCGTGCCTCCTTTGGCGGTGTTGGTGGGTTCTTGGCTGGAACAGACACTCTATATGCTCATCGCCAATGCATTCGGCAGCAGCCTGCCGCTTGCCAAAGGATTTTGGATGATAGTGCTGCCGCTGGGGCTGTTTAACGTTGTGTTTTCATTTCCTATATACTATGCCTTCACAGCATTGAAAAAGGCACCCCGCGAAGGGGGCTGAAATATTAATGGGTGAAAAAGAACGATTGGAACGGACCCGCATTTTTGGTTGGTTAGTTATTTTGATGTTTCTCATCTTAACCGGACGCCTGTGGTATTTGCAGATCGCCCAAGGCCACAAATATGTTGCTATGGCCGATGGCAATAGGATTAGGTGGCTGCGTACAACAGCGCCGCGCGGCCGAATCTTTGATCGAAACGGTGTACCACTCGCTACCAATCGTGCCTCTTTTACAGTGTCGCTGATGCCGGGGGGCTTGACTGAAGAAAGTCGGGTTCAGCTTATGGACAGGCTCAGTGAACTTTTGGGGCTGACCATGGAAGAATTGGAACATGCCATTGCCAAAGGCAGTCGTTATCCGTATGAGGCCATCAGGGTTATGCAGGACGTGCCTTCAGAAACGGTAATAGCCTTAGAAGAGCGGCGCTATGAACTGCCCGGGGTAATGGTGGAAATGGAGGAAGTCCGAGAGTATCCTTTTAAGTCTGCTGCCAGCCATGTGTTGGGGTATATGGCTCCCATAACTAAAGAGCTTCTGGTTGCTTGGTCAGATGCAGATTATTATGGTTCTGATTATGTGGGTTTCAGTGGATTAGAGCGATTGTATGAATCCTACCTCAGGGGTGAGGATGGGGGCAGCCGTGTGGAAGTTAGTGCCTTGAACCGTCCTGTGCGAATTTTGGATAGGACTCCACCGGTACCCGGTGCGGATCTAGTTTTAACACTTGATCAAAAACTGCAGGAACTGACAGAAACCATTATTGATGAGGAATTAGTGAAGCTGCGGGAAGCAGGAAAATACGAGGAGGCTTACAACGGGGTTGTTGTTGTACTTGACCCAAAAAGCGGAGCCATTAGGGCCTTGGCCAGCATACCGGGATTTGATCCCAACCGTTTATCTGATACAGTCGAAAGAAGTAGCTATTTTCTAGAGCTTTCCCATGATCCCAACCGCCCGTTTTTTCACCGGGCCGTACAGGGTCTCTATTCTCCCGGTTCGGCATTTAAGCCTTTGGTTGCTTTGGCTGCTTTAGAAGAGGGTAAAACAACACCAACAGAGGTTTTTTATGCTGATGGTATTGGACCTTATGGAATTAAACGCTGTTGGACTTTGACTGCTGATCCGCCACTGCCGCCTCACGGCAATCTTACTTTGTCAGAGGCAATTAAGGTTTCTTGCAACGACTTTTTTTGGGAATTGGGTCTGCGTCTAGGTATAGATACTTTGGCAGAATATTCAAGAAAGGCCGGGTTTGGCAAAGCAACGGGGCTGCCCATGTACCCAACGGAAGAGGCAGGACTTGTCCCGGATCCAGACTGGAAAAGAGAGCGCTATTGGCGCAAGCCCCGGTCAGAACAGGTGTGGTATCCTGTGGAAACTATGGATGTTGCGATCGGACAGGGATTTTTGCTTGTGACGCCTATACAGATGGCCTCTTTTTATATGGGGCTCGCCAATCGGGGTACTATTTATCAACCTTATTTATTGGATAGGATTCAGCTGCCTACCGGGGAGATTATTGAAAAAACGGTGCCTGAGGTTTTAGTGGAGCTGGAGGCATCTGCCGAGACTTGGCAAGCCATTGTTGAAGGGATGACAGGTGTAGTCGAGTCCGGGGGCACCGGCGCCGGTGCGTTTAGAAATTTCCCATATCCTATTAAGATCGCCGGCAAGACCGGCTCAGCACAGTTGGGCCCGGGGCAAGGTGATGCCCACGGCTGGTTTGGAGGTTTTGCACCGGCAGATGATCCCGAAATTGTTGTTGTGGTTTTTGTAGAGCATGGAGGAGGTGGAGCGGCGTCTTCAGCTCCCATTACACGGCGTATTTTGGAGGAATATTTCCGTCCTAGGTATGAAATTGATGAATAATCGTTGGCCCAATATACACTACTCTGGAAGGAATATGAGGCAATTTGCCGAATCTTGCACAGTATGGTGAACAATTGGTGGTGAGCTACCTGTGACCCGTGAATATGTCACCTTTAAGGGGACGAAGGAGGGACTCATGCTTTGGCTTGATCCCCATGCAGAATTCGATGATGTTTTCAACCAACTTCAGGAGAAACTAGCTGTTTCCAAAGATTTTTGGCAAGGTGTCACTGTGGTTCTTAAACAAACGGAACGAGAGTGCTGCCCTAAGGAAAAGGCGCAGCTAGAGAAGTTAATGGGAGAATTCGGTATGGCCTTAAAAGAGCATGTGGCGGACAACCCGTCGAGCCGGATGAAAACGACACGAGAAGTTGATAGGGATTATGCTTTGATTGTGCGGCGCACGCTGCGTTCAGGGCAAAGGGTGCACCATGAGGGCAGCGTTGTAGTGCTTGGTGACGTAAATCCCGGTGCCGAAGTTGTAGCCGGCGGTGACATCGTTGTTTTAGGCACACTGCGCGGTATTGCCCATGCTGGTGCCTTAGGTGAGGAAACAGCAGTAGTGATGGCACTCAAATTGCTCCCTACTCAACTGCGTATTGCACACTTTATTTCAAGGGCCCCGGATCATCAAGATGCACCTGAGCCACAAGGGCCTGAAATTGCCCGGATACGCAATAATCTAATAACGATTCACAGCTATGGTCCTTGATGAGCATGTCGTGCGGGCTTGGATTCTGCAAGCTGATTTCGGGTGAATCTAAGCAGCGATTAAGGAGGTAGAGGGATGGCAAAGGTAATAGTGGTCACTAGCGGTAAAGGTGGTGTTGGAAAGACCACTACTGCCGCTAACTTAGGGGCAGGGCTGGCACTTTTGGGGCGCAAGGTATGCTTGATTGATGCCGATATTGGTTTGCGGAATCTTGACGTAGTTTTGGGGTTGGAAAATAGAATTGTCTACGATTTGACTGATGTAGTAGAAGGCAATTGTCGGCTGCGGCAGGCACTAATCAAAGATAAACGTACTGATAATTTGTTCTTGCTGCCGGCGGCGCAAACTAAAGAAAAAGATGCGGTATCCCCTGAGCAGATGCTGAAGCTTACCGAGGAACTCAGGGAAGAATGTGAATATATCTTTGTGGACTGTCCGGCGGGCATCGAAAGCGGTTTTAAAAATGCTATTGCCGGTTCAGATGAAGCCATTATAGTGACAACCCCGGAAATTGCCGCGGTGCGGGATGCTGATCGAATTATCGGTTTGCTTGAGGCAGCCGGCTTATATGATCCCCGATTGATTATCAACCGGATCAGACCGCAGATGGTTAGACAAGGCGATATGATGGGCATTGACGACATAATCGAGATTTTGGCTATTGAACTTCTCGGCATTGTCCCCGATGATGAAGATATTATTGTATCTACCAATAGGGGCGAACCGGTGGTGTTGGATAGAAGAAGTCAAGCGGGACAAGCATATAACAACATAGTGCGCCGTCTTGAAGGGATCGATGTGCCGCTGATGACATTAGAAGAAGACGGCTGGCTCACCCGTGTGAAAAAAGCAATTATGGGCCGCAGTTAAAGGGGGGAACCGCTAGTGATGGATTTCTTGAAGCAGCTTTGGAACCGGGATGCTTATTCTTCAAAGGACATTGCCAAAGAGCGCCTGCGTCTTGTGCTGGTGCATGATCGGGTCAATGTTTCCCCAAATCTCCTGGAGGCCCTCAAAGAAGACCTGATCGAGGTCATTTCCAAATACATGGAGATTGAAGAAACAGGATTTGAAGTCAATTTGGATAAATCCGACAACCAAGTGGCTTTAAGTGCCAACATCCCTGTTAAGCGCATGAAACGGGCCATTGCAAGTACAGATAAGGGGTAGGATGGTGGCAGCTGCTTGAGAAGGCGATCGTATGATATAGATTATCTGTTGGTTTTTTTAGTGGGCATCTTGCTTATTTTTGGCCTTGTGATCTTATGCAGCGCCAGCTTTGCCGGGGTCAGTGCGGCCCAAAGCGATCCATACTACTATGTGAAAAAACAGCTTGTATGGGTGGTTGTGGGCATTGCAGTTATGATCGGCATGTGTTCGTTTGATTATAATGTCTTGGGCCGATATCACAAGGCAGTATATTGGGCCACTGTAGTCAGTTTGGCGGTGGTATTAGTTGTAGGCAAAAGCATTAGCGGTGGCCAAAGATGGGTTATGCTGGGCCCAGCATCGCTTCAGCCGGCTGAACTGGGTAAGATCGGGATAGTGATCAGTTTGGCTAAGCATTTGGAGCAAAAAGAGGCTTTAACGGAACCCCGGGATTTGATTTCTGTGTTTCTGCATGTAGGAATTCCGATGCTGCTGATCTTAAGGCAGCCTGATTTCGGCACGGCTATGGTGTTTGTCGGGGTCTTAATGGGCATGCTGTTTATGGCCGGGGCGGTGAGAAAGCATCTGGTGTGGATCTCTATATCGGGTGTTGCGGTTTTTAGTCTAGTGGCGTGGTTAAGTGTTTTGGGATTGGTACCTATTTTAGCTCCACACCAAATTAACCGCATTTTGGTGTTTCTTGATCCTTATGCTGATCGCACCGGGGCCGGATGGAATGTGATTCAATCCATGATCGCTATAGGTTCCGGCGGGTTTTTTGGGAAAGGGCTGTTAAAAGGAACCCAGGCTCAACTGCAGTTTTTGCCTGCCCATCATACAGATTTTATTTTCTCGGTAGTGGGAGAGGAATTGGGGTTTTTAGGTTCATTCGGTTTGTTAGCTGTATATTTGACTCTGCTGTGGCGCGGTCTAAAGATCATGGTTTCTGCTAAAGATGATTTTGGTGCCAACCTTGCTGCAGGGGTTGTTTCTATGCTGCTTTCCCATTTAGTAATTAATGTGGGAATGACATTGGGCATGATGCCGGTTACAGGGATTCCCTTACCGTTTATTAGTTATGGAGGCAGTTCGTTGTTGGCCAATATGGCCGGAATCGGTTTGCTTTTAAATGTATATATGCGGCGCCGCAAAATTATGTTCGGTAAGTCAACTTTGGGGCAATAAGGATGGTTTTGCCAAGAAGTTAAACAAGCTGCCGGCATACCTGATGCCATCTCTTTAATATATTGTGGAGGGATGGGTCATCCCGCCTAGGCGGGCTAATGCGGGATAGGCGGTGGCTTGGCATTATGCAGATTCTGCGAATTGGTGGTATACGGATCGTTCTTAATCCGTTTTTTATTTTATTGATGCTGATCTTGGGGGCAACAGGGTATTTGCCCCACGGTTTGATTTTATTCGGTATAGTATTTGTGCATGAACTCGCCCACACAGTTGTTGCCTTTGCCTACAAGATGCCCATTACCTCCATCGAGCTGTTGCCGATAGGAGGCGTGGCCCGCAGTGAAGGCTATTACACACCCGATCCTTTCGCAGAAGCAATGATTGCCCTCGCCGGGCCGTTGACCAATGGATTTCTTTGTCTTTTGGCAATGGCCGCCGCACCCTACGGGGTAATACCCCAGGTGTGGTATAATCTATTTATAAGGGCCAACTGTTTTATTGGTTTATCAAACCTCATCCCGGCGCTGCCTTTAGATGGGGGTCGGATATTCCGTGGGTGTCTGGCCTTAAAACTGGGGTACCGCCGCGCAACCCAACTGATATCGGCAGCCGGAAGGGTTCTAGGTATTTTCCTCGGGGCCACAGCTGGGGCAGGTATATACTTCGGATATCGATGTACTTCATTGTTGGTGTTGGCGTTTTTTATATTTATCGGAGCCGGACGAGAACAGCGCACTGCAGGTTACGTGTTTATGCGATATTTATTGCGCAAACAAGAAGAGCTCAAAAGCACGGGAATTCTGCCTACAGAACAGCTTGTGGCCCATGGTGATGTATCAGTCGGGGATATTGTAGGCCATTTCGTACCCAAAAAATACCATGTAATCTTAGTAGTCGATGATCAAGGTCGTGTAGCGGGATTTACAACAGAAATAGAGATTGTCAACAGTTTTTTCGAACAAGGGATCGATACTCCGCTGTACACCATAATGATCGATACTGGGAAATGATTCGCCCGCTCCAATTCTCGGCCGCCTCGACATTAGAATAGGATGTGCTTGAATGGTTCACTGGGAACAATTGGAACGTATTTTACCTTTAGTGGCCAAACCGGGTCGGTATACTGGAAATGAATTGAATATTATTCGCAAAGATTGGGCAAAGACACCTATGAAGTTTGCCTTGGCTTTTCCTGATATATATGACGTTGGAAGCGGGCATTTGGGATTTAAGATTCTCTACAGCCTATTAAACGGACGTGGGGATACATTGGCTGAGCGGGTTTATGCCCCTTGGGTGGACATGGAAGAGCAGCTTAGAAAGCATGGCATACCGCTTTTCAGCCTCGAAAGCCGACGGGGACTTGGGGAATTTGATTTGGTCGGGTTTACGCTCCAATACGAGCTCAGTTACACCAATATTCTCAACATGTTGGATCTAGGCGGTATTCCCCTACTTGCCCAAGACAGGGACAATCATCACCCCTTCGTGGTGGGGGGCGGACCCTGTGTTTTCAATCCTGAGCCTTTGGCTGAGTTTTTTGATCTGTTTGTTATCGGTGATGGTGAAGAAGTTGTTATGGAGCTTATGGACTGCTACAGCAGCTGGCAAACAGACACCGGGGTTCAAGGCCAAAGGGAACAGTTTTTGCTTAAGGCTGCTGAAATTCCCGGCGTATACGTCCCCGCATTTTATAAAGTGACTTATCTAAACAGCGGTATCATAGAGCAGATTGAACCGGTTCAAGACACGGTACCGGCAAAAGTTACAAAACGGGTTGTGCAGGATTTAGACAGCACATTTTACCCAAAAGAGTTTGTGGTACCCTACATTGAGACTGTTCACGATCGGATCATGCTCGAGGTGATGAGGGGCTGTACCCGCGGCTGCCGCTTCTGTCAAGCTGGTATGATTTACCGCCCCAGCCGGGAACGAAATCGCAGTACTTTACTGGAACAAGCCCGTCTGCTTACTGCATCTACAGGCTATGAGGAAATCTCCCTGGCTTCCCTTTCCACCAGCGATTACAGCGATATTCGCAACTTGATCCAGAATTTGATGGCAGGATATGGGGACTGCGGCATAGCAATTTCCCTGCCCTCCCTGAGGGTTGATACTTTTTCGGTGGGCCTTGCCGATGAGATTCAAAACCAGCGCCGTACAAGCCTTACCTTTGCACCGGAAGCTGGGAGCCAAAGGCTGCGTGATGTGATCAATAAAAACGTGACAGAAGCTGATTTGTTCAGCGCCGCCGAAGCAGCGTTTAAGGCCGGGTGGGACACCATCAAGCTGTACTTCATGATTGGACTGCCCTCAGAAACTATGGATGATGTAGCGGGTATCAGTGAGCTTGTTCAGCAAGTCTTAAGATTGGGGCGTCAAATTCGGGCAAAAGATGGTAAGGCAGGTCGTGTGAGGGTGAATGTCAGTGTCGGTTCTTTTGTGCCAAAGAGCCATACCCCTTTCCAATGGGCCGCACAAATGTCCGGTGATGAACTAAAAAAACGACAGCAGTTTCTCAGAAACCAGTTTAGAGATCGAAGCATCTCTTTTAGCTGGACTGATGTAGAACAAAGTTTATTAGAGGCGACGATTGCCCGCGGTGATCGCCGTATTGGAAAAGCTATTTTACATGCCTGGCAAAATGGGGCCAAGTTCGATCCATGGGCAGAGCATTTCAATTGGCAGCTTTGGAAAGATGCTTTCAGCGCCACGGGGATTAAACCGGCATTTTATAGCTTACGGGAACGGGATTTGGGGGAAACTTTACCTTGGGACCACATTCAGTCGGGGGTCAGTAAGGGCTTTTTACGTCATGAATGGGAGCTGGCTCATAAAGGAATCACAACACCGGATTGTCGTTTTGAATGCAGTGATTGCGGTCTATGCCCCGAACTTTCGGTTGCGAACGTGTTGTCGGGGGGTAAAGACCATGATAAAGATTAGGATTAAGTTTACTAAAGAAGCCCCCATTCGGTTCATCTCACACTTGGATTTGGCGCGGACCATTGAAAGGGCCCTGCGCCGAGCCCAAATTCCGGTAAATTACAGTGAAGGTTTCACACCTAGGATGAAGATGGCTTTCGGTTCCGCGTTGGCAGTGGGAGTGACCAGCAGCGGGGAATACCTCGATCTCGAACTTGATCGACATGTGGAATTGGATGGTTTTTTAGAAGCTCTGAACCGGGTTCTACCTGTCGGCATTACGTTTACTGAAGGGGTTTATATTGATCAAGACACTCCCACACTTATGTCTATCATTAATCGGGCTCAATATATATTGACTGGTGATTTGGAGCATAATGCGGATTTGGGACAAGCAGTACAATCATTGCTTGATGAAAAGATACTTTCGGTGGAGCGGGTCCGTAAGAAACGCACCCGCACACTAAATATTCGGCCGTGGATATTTGAAATCGATATTCTGTCGAAGAGTGCAAAAACAGCAAGACTTCAACTATTGGTGCAGACAGGCAGCCACGGCAATGTCAGGCCGGAGGAAGTGGCCGAGTATCTTCCTTTTTTAGAAAATTCTTTACAAGTTCATCGCCAAGGTCTTTTTATTGCCCGAAACTCAAGTTTGTCTTCCCCTTTGGAAGTGGCTCATTGTTAGGAGGAGCAAAATGGGCAAAGATATTATTGTAAATTGCGGTCGTCGGGAAACCAGGGCAGCTTTCCTGGAAGAACGACGGGTAGTGGAAATATTTATTGAACGAGCAAGTCAGGAAAGAATTGTCGGCAACATCTATAGGGGCCGCGTGGAAAATGTCTTACCGGGCATGGCAGCAGCCTTTGTCAATATTGGTTTGGAACGCAATGCCTTTTTATATGTTGATGATGCTCACAATTATGCAGATCTGTCGGGCAACAGCCGCAGAAGACGCAGAAACGGCAGACGTAGAGGTAAAGGCATAGAGAATGTCTTAAAACAAGGGCAGTCCATTATAGTGCAGGTTACCAAGGAACCCATCGGGACAAAAGGTGCCCGTATTGTCACCAATTTAACTATTCCCGGGCGGTACCTGGTTTTAATGCCTACAGTGGAGCATATTGGTATATCCAGGCGCATTCAAAACGAAAAAGAAAGAGAGCGCCTCAAAAAGATCACCAAATCGCTGAAGCCTAAAGGCATGGGCATTATTGTCAGAACTTTGGCCGAAGATAAATCCGAGGCGGAACTTGCACAAGACATGCAGTTTTTAGTAAAAGTATGGGAACAAATTCAGCGCAACGCAAGGCGCACTAGGGCTCCGGGTTTGCTTTACAAAGATCATGACTTGGTTTATCGCTTAGTAAGAGACTGTTTCTCTCAGGAATTCAATCGGTTTATCGTGGACTCTCGGGAAGAATATAATAAAGTTCTAGAAATTGCGGAAACACTTTCACCACAGCTGCGCTCACGGGTTTTTTATTACCATGATGCAAACATTCCTATTTTTGAGTTTTACGGAGTTGAGGCAGACTTAAAACGGGCTTTGAAACGTAAAGTTTGGTTGGACAATGGCGGCTATTTGGTGATTGATCAAACAGAGGCTTTGACCAGCATCGATGTGAATACAGGTAAGTATACAGGCAGCAAGAACTTAGCAGACACAGTATTGAAAACTAATCTTGAGGCTGCCAAGGAAGTGGCAAGACAGCTGCGTTTGAGGGATATCGGCGGCATTATTATAGTTGACTTTATCGATATGGATTCTCCGGCGCAAAGGCAGAGGATTTTTGATGCTCTGGAAGCAGAAGTTAAAAAAGACAAAAACAAAACCCATGTGCTTGGTTTTACAAATCTTGGGCTCATGGAAATGACCAGAAAAAAGACCAGGCAAAATATAGGGGATTTCCTGCAAAGACCATGCCCATATTGTGATGGCACCGGCCGTGTGCTGTCTGAGGAGACTTTGGCATCCAAAGTCGAGAGGGAATTGGCGCACATCGCTCGAGAACATGATGTTGAAGCCTTAATGATAGAGGTACATCCTTCAGTGGCGGCTATGCTGATCGGCACCGGTGGCGCCAATTTGAGGCAGCTGGAAAAACTTACCGGTAAGACTATTTATGTGCGTGGTTCTGAAGAACGGCATTGGGAAGATGTCGAAATCGTATATGCCGGCAGCAAAGATGCCCTGGCGTCCATGTCAATGCCGGTTAAACAGGGACAGATCATCGATGTGGAAGTGGAAAGACCGCACTTGACCAACCCCGAGGATGGCATAAGTCGGCTGCAGGGTTATGTAGTGGACATTAAAGGAGCAGGGCGCCATGTTGGCAAAAAGCTGAAAGTGGAGATCACCAGTGTGTTTCGGACTTATGCTAAAGGCCGCATGCTGTCTTGACATCCCAGCCGACACCGTGATACACTCAATTTTGTAGATGTCGGGTTCTTTAGACATCGAAACCGCATGAGGTGGGCTTTAAAGTGCCGATGGGGCCGCCTGATCTTGGCGAGTCTAATGTAGAGGAGAATCATATTTGTATGCAATAGTGCAAAGCGGTGGGAAACAGTACAAAGTGCAGGAAGGCGATGTTATTCGGGTCGAAAAACTCGCAGTTGAAGAAGGCCAGGAAATATCCCTTGATGAAGTGTTGATGGTGGTTGGTGATGAAACCAAAATCGGGCAACCTTTAGTAGAGGGTGCCAGTGTCACGGCTCGGGTTCAGCGTATGGGCAAAGGCAAAAAGATCGTTGTATTTAAATACAAGCCCAAGAAAAACTATCGCAAAAAAACCGGTCACAGGCAGCCTTTCACTGAGTTAAAGATCGAACAGATCAACGTTTAGGGGACACTTCGGTGGTCAAAATCGAGGTTTACAGATGTACAGATGTAGGGATTTGCCGGTTCGGGGCCAAAGGACATTCGGGTTTTGCGGCCCATGGAGAAGATATCGTCTGTGCAGCAGTTTCCGTACTCCTGCAGACCGCTGTGATCGGATTGGAAAAATGGGCTAATGCCCAAGTCAATGTGGAAGTCAGTGATGGTAATCTTCAATGCCGCATTGTGCCCGGCACAGGCGGTGAAATTGAGGTAAACACAATTTTGGAAACTTTGCTTCTGGGCCTGAGGGCTATAGAAGAAGAATATGGCGATTTTATCCAAGTGAGCGAAATCGGAGTTTAGGAGGCCTGCAACGTGCAGAAAATGGTAATGAATCTACAGCTGTTTGCCAGAAAAAAGGGAGGCGGCAGCACCCGTAACGGCAGAGACAGTATTGGTAAGCGCCTCGGGGTCAAAGAAGGCGATGGTCAGCTTGTTAAAGCCGGTTCCATTTTGGTTAGGCAGCGTGGTACCAGAATTCACCCTGGCCTTAACGTCGGCAGAGGCCGAGATGACACCTTATACGCCAGAATAGATGGGTATGTGACTTTTGAGCAGGTTGGTAAGACTAAAAAGCAGGTAAGTGTTGCACCTGTAAGCGATATGATCACTGCCTAACAATTGTGAACAAGGAGTTTTCTAGGCATAGAAGGCCACACCCGGTGTGATGCTAGCGGGTGTGGCCTTAATTCTGCCGAGGAGGTGATGATATGCAGTTTGTTGATCAAGCACGAATATTCGTCAGCGCCGGTGATGGTGGCGATGGAGCAGTCAGCTACCGCAGAGAGAAATTTGTCCCCGCAGGCGGCCCTGATGGTGGCAATGGGGGTCAGGGTGGCAGTGTGATCATTGCAGTCGATCCCGGCAAAACAACACTACTGGATTTTCGCTATCGTCGGCATTATAAAGCTGAGCGGGGCGAAAACGGTCGGGGCAAAAGGCAGCACGGACGCAACGCGTCAGATCTTGTTATAAAAGTGCCTCCGGGAACAGTTGTTTATAATGATAAAAAAGATCAGGTATTTGCCGATCTTACCGGACCCAGATATCGACTGGTGGCTGCGGCAGGCGGCAGGGGTGGGCGAGGAAACGCGGTTTTCACCACACCTACCAGACGGACGCCGACTTTTGCGGAAAATGGGGAAGTTGGGGAATCCCGATGGCTGCGTTTGGAACTTAAGCTGATTGCAGATGTGGGGCTTGTGGGATATCCTAATGCTGGGAAATCCACTTTGCTTTCAGTGATATCTGCCGCAAGACCGAAAATTGCCTCTTACCCTTTTACAACCCTTGCACCAAATCTTGGTGTGGTGGAGGTAGAAACAGGGAAGAGCTTTGTTGCAGCAGACATCCCAGGTTTAATTGAAGGAGCCCATGCAGGTGTGGGGCTTGGACATGATTTCCTCCGCCATATAGAACGCACCCGACTTTTGGTCCATGTAGTGGATTGCTCCGGTATGGAGGGGCGGGATCCAATCCAGGATTTCTACTTAATCAGGGAAGAACTCAGACAGTTTGACGACAAATTAGCTCTAACACCCTACATAGTTGTGGGCAATAAGCTAGATTTACCCGACAGCAAGGCTAATTTGGCAAGATTAGCCGCTGCAGCCGGTAAAGAAGTAATAGGAATCTCGGCAGTGACCAAGCAGGGTGTTTCTGAACTGATCTATAAGATGTGGCATAAGCTGGCAGAACTTGCGTCAGACAGAGCAATTGATGAACACACCGAAAGCGCGGATGGAAAAGATGAGCCTATTACTTTCACTATCCCCACCCGCCGATCATCACTGGAAGACTTTAGAGTTGTCACCACAGATGAAGGTTTTGCACTGGTTGGCGACGGACTGGAGCAGTTTATTCAGCGGCACGATCTATCCAACCATGAAACACTGCAGTGGTTGATGCGGTTGTTTAGGGAAATAGGTATTATTGATGCTTTGGAGAAAGCCGGTGTTGAAGATGGAGATATCATCCAAGTCGGTGAGTGGGAGTTTGAATATCTTGTTTGAGGTGGGATGAAGTTATGGTACTTAACAGCAAACAGCGTGCGCATTTGAAAGGTTTGGCCAACAGTTTGCAGGCGATTATTCAGGTTGGCAAAGCCGGTGTGGGCGATAACCTCATAGTCCAAATCGACGAAGCCTTGGAAGCCCGGGAACTTGTGAAGATCAGGTTTTTGCAAAACATTGAAGAGGAACCCCAGGAACTGGCTGAGACTTTGGCGAATCTAACTAAATCGGAGGTAGTACAAAGAATCGGCGGTGTTGTAGTATTGTACCGACGATCCGAGAAAAATCCCAATAAGGGGGCATTGCTGACTAATGATACGTAGCGAGTATCTTCCAGAGAGTTAAGCGATTAGTTGTCAAGGTGGGCACAAGCACTATTACCTACCCCACTTATCGTTTGAATTTAGCGCGGTTGGAAACATTAGTGCGGGAAATTGCTGATCTAAACAATCAAGGTTTGGAAGTGGTTTTGGTTACTTCCGGTGCTATAGGTGCCGGTATCAGTCGTCTGGGTCTTAGCGAAAGGCCAAAAACGCTGCCGGCCAAACAAGCTGCGGCTGCGGTAGGTCAGGGACTGTTGATGCAGGTTTACGAAAAACTCTTCTCGGAGTATGGGCAAATTGTTGCTCAAGTACTCTTGACCCGGGATGATTTAGACAGCCGTGACCGATATTTAAATTCCCGTCACACACTACTTGAGCTTTTGCGCTGTCAGGTGGTACCTATCGTAAATGAAAATGACACTGTTGCTGTAGACGAGATTAAATTCGGAGACAATGACACTTTATCTGCTTTGGTCGCGGCTTTAGTTGGTGCAGACCTGCTCTTGGTTTTGTCAGACATAGATGGAGTCTACACAGCAGATCCACGCCAGGATCCCGATGCCCAACTGCTGGATGTAATTGCTGATGTGGAAAAGTTCGCATCCGTAGCCCAAGGGCCTGGAAGCGGCCTTGGGACCGGAGGCATGATGACTAAATTCCAGGCAGCTCGCATAGCAACTAGTTCAGGAATACCCATGGTCATTGCCTGTGGTGCTGAGCCGGGAGCTATTCACCAAGTTGTTGGTCGCAAAGCAGTTGGAACACTGTTCTTACCGGAAAATGAGCGTCTGAGCTCGAAAAAACAGTGGCTGGCTTTTTATCACAAGCCCCAAGGCAAAGTTTATATAGATGATGGCGCCAGACAGGCTTTGCTTGAATCAGGCAAAAGCCTACTGCCTATTGGGATCACCAGGCTTGAAGGCACGTTTGCCGCAGGTGATCTAGTCTCCATTATTGACTCTAGCGGGCAGGAAATAGGCAGAGGATTGAGCAATTATACTTCCACGGAGGTTCAGTTAATTCAAGGTCGTCACTCTAATGCTATTGAGAAGCTGCTTAACCACAGAGATTACGATGAAATCATCCACAGAGACAATCTGGTACTTTTAAGGAGTGAATTGAATGCCTAAAACCGGTGGAAGTCTTTCAGTTAGGGATCAGGCATTAGCAGCTAAAGAGGCTGCAAAGGTACTGCGCAACGCGCCTACAGAGCTGAAAAATAGAGCTTTATTTGCCATGGCCGATGCCTTGGACAGGCACAAAGATTCTATCCTGCAGGCGAATTTTGCCGATGTTGCCGAGGCTCAAACCGATGGATTATCAAAAGCATTGCTTGATCGATTGACTTTAACCGAAGCACGTCTGGAGGATGCGGCAGATGGGCTGAGGGAGGTTGCGGCTTTGGCCGATCCCATAGGCGAAGTTGTTGCTATGGGCAGGCGACCCAACGGCCTTGAGATAGGTCAAGTCCGTGTTCCTTTAGGTGTTGTGGGAATTATCTACGAGGCACGTCCCAACGTCACAGTAGATGCCGCCGGATTGTGTTTAAAAGCCGGCAATACCGTCATCTTAAGGGGTGGGAGAGAAGCCATTAGAACGAACATAGCCTTAGTTGATGTGATGGGTGAGGCACTGGCTGATGCAGGACTGCCGAAAGAGAGCCTGGCAATCATACAGGATATAGACCGATCTTCTACACAGGAATTGATGCGGCTTTCGGGTATAATTGATGTATTGATTCCCCGCGGCGGCAGGGGTCTCATTCAAGCAGTGCGGGAATCGGCAACAGTCCCGGTTATTGAAACCGGGGAGGGCAACTGCCACATTTACATTGATTATAACGCACCTTTAGATATGGCTTTGGAGATCATTATCAACGCCAAGTGTCAAAGACCCGGAGTTTGCAATGCGGTGGAGACCCTTTTGATTCATACCGATGTGGCTGGAGAACTTTTGCCGGTAGTGGCCAGTGCCCTAACAAAGCAGGATGTTGTTGTAAAAGGCTGTGCAAAATCCTTGGAACTGATGCCCTCTTTAGAACCTGCGGATCCAAAGGATTGGGAAACAGAGTATTTGGATCTGATTTTGGCCGTTAAAATTGTAGATGATCTGGAAGACGCTTTAACACATATCGAAGAATACGGTACCGGCCATTCTGAAGCAATTGTGACCAATGACTATAGACACGCGGCGATTTTTCGTGAAAAAGTAGACGCGGCAGCAGTTTATGTTAATGCTTCAACTCGATTCACAGACGGACAGGAATTTGGTCTGGGGGCTGAAATTGGTATCTCCACCCAAAAACTTCATGCTCGCGGGCCTATGGGTCTAAAGGAACTGACTTCAACTAAATTCGTAATTGCCGGCAGTGGACAGATCAGAATATAAGGTGATGGTAAATGAATGAGGCAAAATCCCGGCAGATAGGAGTTATGGGCGGGACCTTTGATCCGATACACTACGGCCATTTAGCTGCTGCAGAAGAGGCCAAAGAAGCATTTAACCTGGACCAAGTTATCTTCGTGCCCGCGGGGATTCCGCCCCATAAGGATGAACAGCAGGTAACCTCGGCACACCATCGCTATTTGATGACATTGCTTGCTATAATGGGCAATCCCGGCTTTGAGATCTCCCGAGTAGATTTAGATCGCAAGCAAGTGACATACACAGTAGACACCCTGCGCGATCTAAGGCGCCTGTTGCCCGAGTGTGAGCTGTATTTTATTACAGGTGCCGATGCCATACTGGAGATCTTAAGCTGGAAGGCCGCAGATGAAGTTTTATCTTTGGCTGAGTTTATAGCTGTGACACGACCGGGCTATGGTCTGGATCAATTGGCTGTAGCACTGGGCCCGCTTTATGAGTCGTTTAAAGAGCGGATTCATATTCTCACTATGCCGCCCATGGGCATATCATCTACTGATATTAGAGAAAGACTAGCTAAAGACCGCTCGATTCGCTATCTTTTACCAGAGATAGTAATTAACTATATTCACAAAGAGGGCCTTTACAGTAAATAACCACTCTGCTGCTGTCTAATGGTGCCGGAAGAGTTGTGGTATGGGGGACGTTAGGTTGTGGAAAACTTTGATGAAACTACCCTTAAGAAGCTGCAGAACCTGATATCACCGTCTCGCTACGCACACTCCCTTCGGGTAGCGGCTGTGGCCGGTGAATTGGCACGGATATACGGTGCACCTATTAAAAAGGCAAAGTTAGCAGGCTTATTGCATGACTGTGGCAAAAGTACGTCCAATAATATCCTGTTGAACAGGGTGTTAGAATTTGGTATAGTTATGGATGAGGTAGAACTCATTCAAGTTGGGCTTACACACGGCCAGGTGAGCGCAAGGCTCGCCATGCGGGATTTTGGTGTGCAGGATGAAGATATATTAGCGGCTATTTGTTACCACACGACAGGCAGAGAAGGCATGTCATTATTAGAAAAAATAGTTTATTTGGCTGATTACCTAGAGCCGCAGCGGAATTTTCCGGGGCTGGACGAGCTAAGGGAGCTGGCCAAGGAAAATCTCACCGCTGCCCTCGTTCAGGCTATGGATTTGACTTTGATCCATATTATCGAGCGAGGGCTTGTAATTCATCCACGCACAGTAGCTGCCCGCAATTGGGCATTAATTGAACGACAAGCCGGAAGATAAGCCCCTAAGGGGGTGTGACTGTGCTGACACCGGAAGAACTGGCGTTAAGGCGCCGGGAACTGGAAGAAAAACGTCAACTCAAGCGGCAGCGCAAAAGGCGCCGATTGATATATTACAGCATTTTGACAATAGCAGCTATTATAATTGGAGTAATGACGGCATTCTTCACGTACAATAGGGGTATCGAGCTTTTTAGGTACGGCGATGCGCCGCCGGTGAACTCCGAATCTGATGCCGCATTTGGCAGGGCGCCCGAACGCGTCAATGTACTTGTATTAGGGGTGGACGGAGAGGAAGGGGACCTGGGCCGCACAGACACTATAATTCTGGCTAGTATTGATCCTAGTTCCGGAAATGTAACTTTGTTCTCTATTCCAAGGGACACCAGAGTGCAAATTCCCGGACGCAAAGGATATGATAGAGTTAATGCTGCTCATGTTTACGGAGGCCCCAAGTTGGCTATGGCCGCAGTTTCCGAGCTTTTAGATATTCCAATCAAGTACTACGTTAGGCTCGATTTCGAAGGATTTAAGCGTGTAGTGGACATCCTTGGGGGTGTGGAGATCGATGTTGAGCGTCGGATGAAATACAGCGATTACGCTCAGGGACTTCATATTGATCTTTACCCCGGTTTGCAGCGGTTAAACGGAGAAGATGCTCTCAGTTATGTGCGGTTTCGTGCAGATGGGCTTGGTGATGTTGCATTAGTTGATCCTGCTCAAGGGGAATATGGTGGACGCATTCGCCGTCAGCAAAGGTTTATTCATGCTTTGGGTGCGGAAGTGCTGCAGGCGGCCACTATTACGAAAATACCGGCTCTTAGTGTACAGCTGTGGGACTGTGTATCGACTAATGTGTCTTTGACACAGATGTTGAGTCTGGGGTTATCCATGCGGGATTTTGATAGTGACTCCATAGTTACTGCGCTCATACCCGGTATTGGCGATAACATTGATGGAGTAAGCTATTGGGTTCCCAATCGCGCTGCTACCCAAGCTTTGGTCGATCAACTCATTCGGGGTAAAGAGCCCGTTACGGTCAGAGTGTTAAACGGCAGTGGTGCCGTTGGGGCAGCCGGTTATGCCGCTGCCCGTTTGCGAGAACAAGGATATCAAGTGGTGAATATCGGCAATGCACAGCGGTTTGGATATAGGGAAACAGAGGTACTTGTCAATCCTGAGCGCAAAGATGTGGGTGCCCAAATAGCCGATATCTTTGGCACACATATCATACATGAACTGGAGGCAGATGCCGAGCAGCAGGGTGATGATAATTGTGATGTGATGGTCATTGTAGGAGAGAGCTTCTTTGTACCACAGCTTTAACCCCCACAGGATTGAATATTATATCGGGGGCTTTGAACTCTTTAAAACGCTGTCCCAGACAGGCTTGGAAGGAGAGAGGGTACTGGATATAAAAAATTTGGCCCTGAGAGTGGCCCAGGCGGCTTGGGATGTTAGGGCTCATGATATAAAAATTTTGGATATGCGGTCAGTCAGTATTATGACCGATTATTTTGTTATTGTCAGCGGGGATTCTATGGTTCATGTGCGGGCCGTTGTGGGGGCTATTCTTGATGAAGTAAAAGATGACGATCTTAAAATCAAAAGACGTGAGGGCAGTGACGATGCACGCTGGGTGTTGATCGACCTTGGAGACGTTATCGCCCATGTTTTTCACCATGCTGAACGAGAGTTTTATGATTTGGACAATTTGTGGAGCGATGCCGGTGAAATACCGTGGGAGAATACTTGAACCTGGTATCTTATGAAGTCTTGGCCGGGTTTTACGACCGACTTATGAATGAGGTCGACTACGACCAATGGTATGCCTATGTTCTTGATTTAGTTGAAAAAGTCAAAAGCGAAGGCATCAGTTCTCCATCTTGCAGAGTGTTGGATCTGGCGTGCGGGACCGGGGAGTTTGCATACAGATTAGCAGGCCAAGGTTTTAAAGTCACGGCAGTTGATATTTCTGAAGCTATGCTTGCAGTGGCCGAAGCCAAAGCTCGGAGCCGCGGTAAGAGGGTGCAGTTTCTCCTGCAGGATATGCGTACATTCACACTACCCGATGAATATGATGTGGTTCTTTGCTTGTGTGATAGCCTAAACTATTTACTGGATAGTGCCCATTGGCTGGACACTTTCAGGCGGGTAATTGATGTGCTTAAACCCGGTGGCGTGTTTATCTTTGATGTCAATACCCCATATAAGCTAGCTGAAGTGTATGGTGATTATACGTATGCAGAAGATCAAGAGGATTTTGCCTATATTTGGGAAAATGACTATGATCCAAGCAGCGGTATTTGCCGTATGGATCTTACGTTTTTCATACAGAAGAGCCCCACAACCAATTCCTACAGCAAGGTGATGGAAACTCACACACAGCTTGGACTTTCCCAGGCAACTATTAAAAAACTGCTCAGTCAAGCGGAACTTGAATTGCTTGGTTCCTATGGCGATCTCACCTATGAGGTGCCCGGTGCTAAAACAGAGCGCGTAACTTTTGTCTGCACAAAACCTGCTTACTGAGCCTATCGATCACATAGATTAATGCTTTGGATCAAACAGCAGTGCAACGCCTGAAGCAAAGATGATGGCGCTGGCAAGCCCCAACCCGGTGACCTCAAAGGCTCCGGTAAACAACCCAAGCCATCCCAAACGCTTGACCTCAAGAAGCATACCTGCAACGATGGAATTGCCGAAACCACTGACGGGAATCAGCGCACCCGCACCGGCCCATTCCACAAATGGTTCATAGATGCCGATACCTCCAAGCACTGCTCCCAACACCGCAAGCCCCACCAGAATATGAGCTGATGTCAATTTGGTGTTGTCATAGATGATTTGGCAGACTGCACAAATACCGCCTCCTACCAAAAATGCTTTTACGTAGTCCACGGCCGCCCTCCTATGTGTTGTCGATTACCACCCCGTGGGCAATGCCGCTGATCGAATCTCCTTGCTGGTAACTCAGCGGACTAAACAGCGCACCTGTGGCTAAAGCTAGTATTTTATGATACTTGCCCTGATACATTTCCTTGATGACATAACCCATAATGCCCAAGGCTATACAGGCACAACCGCTGCCGCCCGCGCCTGCTCTTTGGTGGGGTTTGTAAAAGTCGGCACCTGTGTCTTTATGCTTAGTTCCCAGTGTGTAGCCGGCCTCTTTTACTAGATCCACGAAAAGCTGTTGACCCATGCTGCCCAGATCACCGGTTAGAATTAAATCGTAATCTCCCGGGGTAGTATTGGTATCTGCAAAGTGTTGGCACAGAGTGTCGGAAGCCGCCGGTGCCATGGCTGCCCCCAAAAGATCCGGCTGTTTGACACCAAGGTCAACTACTTTTCCAAAGGTTATATGGGTGATTTTCGGTCCTTCACCCTGGTGAGTTAAAATGCCCGCCGCCGCACCGGAGACCGTCCACTGGCTGGTTTGCTTGTGTTGGATGTTGAGCTCAATGGGGTAGCGAAATTGTCTCTCACTGGCATGATAGTGGCTCGATGTGGCAATCAACACATTGTCTGCAAAATCTCCGTCAACCATCACAGCACCGAGGCCGAGTCCTTCTACCATGCTGGAACAAGCACCGTATATGCCTATAAAGGGAATACCAAGATCTCGAGCACAATAGCTTGAGGAGATGATCTGGTTTAATAGATCACCCCCGATGTAATAATTGATATCAGACTCCTGTAGGGCGGTTTTTGCCAGTGATTCTTGGATGACTTGGTAAAGCATTTTCCTTTCAGCTTTTTCTGCAGTAGCTTCCTGCATCATCGGTTCGTCCACAATTGTATCGATGTAATCGCCAAAATTACCGTCTCGTTCTTTAGGCCCGGCTAAAGTAGCACTAGCGATGATTTTTGGCGGTTTGCCAAAAACTATAGTCTGGGCTCCCATTCGTTTTTGTGCCATGGGCTGCCTCCTATCAACCAGATATTCCTGCAAAGGCGAGGCGGATGAGGGTCACAACAAACCCGCCGACAAGACCATAAACTATGACAGGTCCGGCGATGACGAACATTTTTGCTCCCATGCCCAACAAATATCCTTCCCGCTTGAAATCCATAGCTGCAGCAGTAATTGTATTGGAAAATCCTGAAATGGGTACAGCCGCTCCCATACCACCTCGTTCTGCCAAGCAATCGTACACGCCAAGGCCGGTAACAACGGCACCAAGGGCGATAATAGTTGCCAAAGTGGCGGCAGATACCTCTAATTTTGTAAGTGACATACCGCTGAAAGCATTAAATACAGCCTGTGCGAGAGTGCAGATAGCCCCACCCACCAAGTATGCTAAAGCGATATTTTTGGCATATTTGGGTTTGGGAGTGCGGGCTGTAACCATTTGTTGATATCGACTGCGTTCTTCGTAGGCGGATTTTTCCATATAGGGACCTCCTTTCCGCGGGGAATGATGCCTGATTTATTATTGGTAGCCGACCGGGAGTTTATACAGGTTGATCTTCAGTATAATTTTGCGTATAATAATTGTGTGCAAAAAGCAAGATCTCAATAATATCGATGACAGGGAGTAGTAGACAATTTGGCTTTAGTGAGCCGGTGAAAATCGGTACTGAATTTGTTGAACTCGCCCTGAAAGATGGATCAGTGAAAACAATGTAGCTGATCTCGGATGGCAACCGTTAAATTGCCGCAAGAGGGGGTGCGCCTTTGCTGTGTTTAGCTAAAGGACACCAACAAGGGTGGTAACGCGGGTGAATTGATCCGTCCCTTAAGGGGATGGGTTTTTTTGATCTATTATTTATAAAGGGGGTATAGCTAATGGATGTCAAGTATAATTTCCATGAAATAGAAAAACGCTGGCAACAGCGCTGGGAAGAGAGCGGGCTGCACGAGGCTAAAGATGAAGATGAGCGCCCCCGCTATTACTGTTTAGAAATGTTTCCTTATCCTTCCGGGCGCTTACACATGGGGCATGTACGGGTTTACTCCATCGGCGATGTTATAGCCCGATTTAAGCGCATGCAGGGCTACAATGTGCTGCATCCCATGGGCTGGGACGCTTTTGGTCTCCCGGCAGAAAATGCCGCGATTCAACGCAATATCCATCCCCATCAGTGGACTTGGGAAAATATTGACTACATGCGCAAAGAACTTCAACGATTGGGTTTTAGTTATGATTGGGATCGGGAGTATGCTACTTGTGATCCCTCTTATTACCGGTGGACTCAGTGGCTGTTCCTGCTTTTATACAAGAACGGATTGGCATATAGGGAAAAAGCGGCAGTAAATTGGTGTCCGTCCTGCCAAACAGTCCTTGCCAATGAGCAAGTTGTGGCCGGTGCCTGTGAACGGTGTGATAGCACGGTCGAGCGCACGGATTTAGAGCAGTGGTTTTTCAAGATCACTGAATATGCCGACAGGCTCCTTGATGAGCTTGACAAGTTGGATGGTTGGCCTGACAAAGTCAAGGCGATGCAGGCCAATTGGATCGGCCGCAGTGAAGGGGCGGAAATTGCCTTTCAAATAGACGGTATGGATGAGTCTTTATCGGTTTTTACAACGCGAGCTGACACTTTATATGGTGTAACTTATATTGTGGTGGCACCTGAACATAAGCTCGTGGATAAACTTATTTCGGACAAAGAAAACAGCTCCGATTTAAGGGCATTTGTTAAGGAAGTATTGGCTGAGGATGAACTGGCACGCACCGCAGAAGATGCAGAAAAAAAGGGTATGTTTACCGGCAGTTGGGCGCTCCATCCCTTAAATGGACACCGCATTCCCATTCTGATTGGCAATTATGTTGTTGGCGGATATGGTACAGGGGCAGTAATGGGTGTTCCTGCCCATGATGAGCGAGACTTTGAATTTGCTAAACAGCACGGCTTAGAAATTCGTCGGGTGATTGATCCGGCAGAGCAAGATGGCTCGGAGCTGACCTCAGAAGATGAGGAATTATCTGTGGCCTATGTGGAAGACGGGGTTTTAATCAATTCCGGTGATTATACGAAGCTGACCAGTGAGGCGGCCCGGGAACAGATTGCAAAGGATTTGGAGGATCTGGGTAAGGGCGGCACCATGACGAACTACCGCCTGCGAGATTGGTTGATTTCCAGACAAAGATACTGGGGGACACCAATCCCCATTGTCTACTGTGATAAATGCGGCACTGTTCCGGTGCCTGAAGAAGACCTGCCGGTGCTTTTGCCGACAACTGATATAGAATTTCGTCCCACCGGTCAATCGCCGTTAGTTGATTATGAACCTTTTGTCGACACGATTTGTCCACAATGCGGCGCACCCAGTCGTAGAGAAACAGATACCATGGACACATTCATAGATTCCTCGTGGTACTTTTTGCGGTTCGCGGATCCCCACAATGAGGAATTGCCATTTGGCAAAGAAAAGGCCAATAAGTGGATGCCGGTGGAACAGTATATGGGTGGGATAGAGCACGCCATTTTACACTTAATGTACTGCCGGTTTTTTCAAATGGTGTTGGCTGATTTCGGTCTTGTTGATACTGATATACCGTTTCACAATTTAATGACACAGGGGATGGTACTGCGGGATGGTGCCAAAATGTCTAAATCCCGGGGTAATGTAGTTGATCCTGACCTGATTACACAAAAATACGGTGCAGACACAGCAAGATTGTTCATATTGTTCGCTTCACCACCGGAGAGGGATCTTGAGTGGAGCGATGAAGGTGTTGAGGGTTCATATCGATTTATCAATCGGGTATGGCGATTGGTTGCAGAATATGTGGATCTGATTAAAGATGAGGTTCCCCGCATACCAGATGAGCTTGGATCCCGGGAACGGGAACTCAGACGGATTGTTCACAGCAGCGTGCAAAGGGTCACCAGAGATATCGATGAACGCTTTAGTTTTAATACAGCCATCAGCGCCATTATGGAGCTGGTTAACGGTTTGTATCAATATAAAGAACTGCCCGCATCTAGGCAGAGCCTGCCCGTTGTGCGGGAAGCAGTTGAACTTTTGCTTCTGGCATTGGCTCCCTTTGTTCCCCATGTGACGGAAGAGCTTTGGTATCGTTTAGGACATACTACAAGCATCCATGGGGAACCGTGGCCCAAATATGATGAGGAAGCCGCCCGTGCCGATGTCGTGACTGTAGTAATTCAAGTTAACGGAAGAGTCAGGGGCAGAGTGGAAGTATCGGCGGGAAGCAGTGAGGAAACGCTGAAAGCGGCAGCAGTAGATGAGCCAAGGGTACAGGAATATATAGAGGGGAAGACCATAGTAAAGACCATCGTGGTCCCTGATAGATTGGTAAACCTTGTAGTCAAATAAGAAATGGTGAACACCGAGGTAAGCTAAGAGCCATCACATGATGGCTCTTTTTTTGTGTCCTAAAATAAAGGACAGTTGATTTGGGTGACGAATAGTTAAGTAATGTTTAACCAGAAGATTAATATAGCAAAAGGAGGCAGCTGCAGTGCCGTTAACCAAATTGAACAAAGAGGAACGGATTTTCATTCTAGTGATAGCTTGTTTGCTGGTCTTGGGCGGTGGATTTAGGCTGATGTATCGAGAAAATGGGCTTACATTAGAGGTAGATCCGGCAGTTTGGGCTGAAGCAAACTCTAGTGCGTTAAGTGAAACACCTGATGACGACTCAACTTCAACCTCCGGGAAGATGCAGGCAGGGGCGGAAATCCAAAATCTCAAAGACGACTCGACAAAGCTGGCAAATACGGTGAACATCAACACCGCTTCTTCCCAAGAGCTTACTCAGCTGCCGGGTGTCGGGCCTGTTTTAGCAGAGCGGATTATTACATATCGCACAGAGAAAGGTCTTTTTTTGGATGGTCGGCAGCTTTTGGAAATCAAGGGCATTGGGAAGATCACATTGGAGCGCATGCTGCCTTATGTAACTGTCAAAGATGAAGATTGATTACTATAGACTGCAGCCGAGACGAATTTTCCATCAGGCCGCGGTGAAAGCATCCGGGTTCTTAAGGCCCGGTCAGATAAGTTGGAATAGCACTGCTTTTATTTGGCGAGTTCTCATATTTTTCAGTCTGGGAATATGGCTCAGTAGGGTTTTGCGATCTCCACCCTATTTGGCTTGGACAGCTGCCTGTATCTGGATGTTTGTTTGCTTATGGCGCACACACGCCAAAGCCGGCTGGCCCTATTTGGCATTGTTACTGATTTTGTTGGGTGCTACTGGTTTTAGTGTCTATTGGTATGGTGTGGAGTCCGATCATCAGTGGTTAACAGAACTACCTGGTGACATCGAAGTAGTGGGAAGGATTAGAGATATTACACCGGTAGTTGAATTCAAGCGTTCCTTGGTTTTGGAAATTGAAGGTATTATATCACCGACAGGTTTTATACCCGGTAAGGGGAAAGCGCAAATCACTCAGGTTTTCCATTCTGATGAACAACTAAGCCTCTTTGAGCCCGGTCAGTGGGTAAAAGCGGAGGGAGCGTTCTATTTTCCCCAAAAGGCAGGCAACCCAGGGCAGTTTGACTATGGCAATTATTTGCGGCGGCGTGGAATAGGAATCCAAGCCTACATTCAAGGCAACGCCGGTCTGATAAACTTCAACTGCCAGGAGTTCAAAGGGTCAGCAGCAGAAAACATCTTGTCTAAGCTGCGGTTTGGCTTGTTGTCTAAAGCAGATGCCTGTCGCCGGCGTTTGGTACGTGTATGTTACGGGCTTTTACCTACGGAAGTTTTGGGCTTATTTAGTGCCATGGTGGTTGGTGATAAAAGCCTTCTGTCAAAAGAGACGGAAACGGCATTCAGCATCACGGGACAGGCCCATTTGCTGTCAGTTTCTGGCCTGCATGTAAGTTTTATCGCCGGCATTGTATGGATGCTTGCCGGAAAATTGCCATTTAGTGTCTTTGTAAAGGGTCTGCTTGCCTCACTGGGGGTTTGGGCCTATGCTTTGGTTGCGGGGCTGGGGATGCCGGTGACCCGGGCGGCAGTGGTTTTAACCCTACATTTTGTTGCTGTTGGTCTAGGGCGGGACCAAAATCGATTTGTTTTAACGGGATGGGCTGCCTTGATCCAGCTTTGCTTCAACCCGAGCTTGCTTTTTGACACTAGTTTTCAACTGTCATATGGGGCGCTTTTAGGCCTTTTGTATTTGGCCCCCATCATCAAAACCTGTTTGTTTACACATCTCTCAAATGGCTTTCTTGATTATTTTGCCGATTTTGGGAAACGCGTTTGCGAGCTGGTCATTGTCTCGTGTTCAGCCCAGTTAGCACTTTTTCCCCTATTGGTAAATTATTTCCATGGATTTCCATGGATCGGCATTTTGCTAAGCATCATCACCATACCTTTGGCGGGTATTATAGTTCCGTTTGCATTTTTTGCTAGTGTTTTGGGGCTGTGGTATCCTCTAAGTGTGATCTTGGCCCCTTTGGTTCGCACAGTCTTGGGCATATTAATGGGGATTGTCAAGACTTGTTCCGCTTGGCCGTGGATCCATGTCAAGATTTCACCGGGACGGCCGATCTTGTGGATCGTTTATTATGCAGTATTGGTTCTGTTGGGGCGACACCTCAAACGAAAAATATTTTATGGGTGGCTTGCATCTAGGAATGCGGGTTTTGGTAAGGGCCGCAAAACGCACTGGGGTGTCTTTGCGGCAGTAGCTTTAATTACAGTTTATTATCCGGTTTTAGCGCCTTTTTGGCGGCCCCTGGAGATTGTTTTTTTAGATGTCGGGCAAGGTGATGCTATTTTTATTAAAACACCTTCTCGCCGCACCATGCTTGTGGATGGGGGTGGCTTTCCTCCAAAAAAAGAGGGCAGATTTGACGTCGGTGAAAACATCCTTTTACCTTATTTGGAAGCCAGGGGAATCAAGAAACTTGATGCAGTCATCGCCACACACATGCATAATGATCACACTCATGGCCTAGGTGCCGTTTTACGTGCAATGCCCGTGGATTTATTGGGGGATAATGGATTATTTGACGCTGGGTTCGCAAGCTTAGAATACAAAGCAGCTCTACAAAACAGCCTAACAGATATGGAGGCCGAGCGTAAGGTGTTCAGAAGGGGGCACTATTTTGATCTAGATCGCAAAATGAGAGTGTTGGTTTTGTATCCCACCGGTTTTGCCGGTACCACAGTAAGCGAAAAAGTGCTTGACCAAAACAACAACTCTATAGTGCTTAAGCTTGTGACCCCATATTACTCGGTTCTTCTCACCGGCGATGTTGACAGATTGGCGCAAGAGGATCTTCTACAGTGGGATGAACAGGTGGTTGATGGGCGCGACTTTACTTTAAAGGCGGATTTGCTAAAGGTTCCTCATCATGGTTCCCGTCAGGCATTGTCTTACCCTTTCTTAAGCAAGGTCTCCCCTAAAGAAGCAGTAATATCAGTGGGGTCAAATCCCTTTGGACACCCGACTGAAGAGTACTTACATGCTCTGGAGGTTGTGGGCTGTTCGCCCTGGCGCACCGATGAGTTGGGGGCCATCACAGTGAAAATTCGCGGAAAGCAGTGCAAGATTTTCGGCTATCGTTCCAAACCTTTTTGGGTGTTGGATGCACTGCCGTTCGTGCAGGTGTGGGAGGAGAAACTGGAGCAATTCCTGCGGTATCTTGCAGGGTTTTTGATGGCTTAGAATGAAATATTGGAATCGTGATTCTTTGGCCAATGACCATGGGAGGAAAAGATGGCTAGTAAAAGGCGAAAAGCAATTCAAAAATTCAACGATTTTGTTAAGGATGTTCGACAGGGGAATTTTGCTTCGATCTACTTATTCCTGGGACAAGAAGGGTTTCTGGCTAAACAAGGAAGTAATATGCTTATACGGGCACTGCTCACTGAAGCAGATTTAAGCTGGAATTTGGCCGAATATGATGCCAATGATCAAAAACCCGGTGAGGTAGTGGGTTTTCTAAGTACCCTGCCAGTGTTGAGTGCAAAAAGAGCTGCTGTTGTTTCGAACCTCCATTACTGGAAAGCTTCTGATACAGAAGTGCTGCTGCCTTTAATTAATGACATGCCGGATTATGCGCATTTGATCCTGACTGCTACAACTATGGACAAACGCACGAGGTGTTACCAGGCTATCAACACCTGTGGTAGAGTAATCGATGTGGAACCGCTGGAGACAGCAGCAGCGGCTAAGTGGGCAGTGGAGCGCAGTCGCAGTTATGATTTGCAGCTTGCCTATGGTGGAGCAAGACAGTTGGTGGATTTGGTAGGACCTTCATTATGGCAGTTAGACAAAGAACTGGAGAAATTGTCTTTATATAAGGATGTAAATGATCGAGTGATAAGTGAAGACGATCTTTTGCTGTTGACTGTTCCAAGTCAAGAAGTAAGTGATACCGCGATCTTTCGCTTCGTAGATACGCTTGTGGCGGGCTCAAAGGCTCAATCAATCCGTCAATTGGAAGAACTGTTGGATAGTGGACGGGAACCGCTTTCCATATTGGCTATGATCGCCAGGCAGTGGAGGATCATGGCCTTGGCATGGGAGGCATCGCAAAGTGGTGTTTCTTTGCGAGAAGTCAGCAAAAATCAAGGGATTCCACAGTTCGCACTTGAACGGGCATTGAACCAAAGCCAACGGATTGGCCCCCAAGGCATCAGAAAGGCGTTGGCAGAAACGCTTAAGGCCGACCGTGATATTAAGAAGGGCTATCATTCGGCTCCCCATGCAGTTGAAATATTGGTTGCAAAGCTGGCAAAATAAAAACCCCCCGGTTTTTAAGGGGGGTACTCATTGACAGCTGTTTATAAAGGCGCCGGCACTAAGAAGCTTTGTTGAGCCGCTTAGTGAGGCGGGATTTGCGGCGAGCTGCTTGATTTTTATGGATGACGCCTTTTAGTGCAGCGCGATCAATTTCGGAGATGGCCACTTGCAGCAACTCTTTGGCTTTTGCTGTGTCATCAGCTGCCAAAGCGGCTTCAAATCGCTTAATTGCCGTCCGATACTTGGAGCGAATGGCACGATTCCGTGCAGTTTGTCGCTGGGTCACCCGAATTCTCTTTTTTGCAGATTGTATGTTTGCCAAATTATTTCACCTCCGTTTTTTACTACACAGTACTACTTACTTTACCATGATCAAAGACAGAATGCAATCCAGATTTCAACTGGATTGCCCTTCATACAGTCCCAGGGCTTTTGATACGTCCATGACAAAGACGACACCGGTATTGGGTTCATGCACATTTAAGGTCTTCTGGATGGATTCTACAATGGCATCGGTTCTTTCTACTTTTGACAAGATTAAGACTATGACTTTCTCCGGCTCGATCTCTATATTGAATAAAGTTGCTTTCTCCTGGGTGCCTGAACCTCTGCCGTGGATGATAGTGCCGCCGGTGGAGCCGGCAGATTCCGCCGCCTGAATAATAATATCTTGGGCGCTTTTATTGGCAATGGCAAATATAGCTTCATGAGTCACATTATGCACGCCTTTCTTCGTAACTAACCCACGCTTGATTCCTTCAACCGGCAGATAGTATTTCAAAGGCATGGAAAAAGCAATCCCCCGGCCGGGTTTCTCCAACCCGAACTTATCTCCTACCTGCTCGTAAATACTATCCTCAGAAACTTTGCTGATGACAGCAAACAATACCTCTTTCCTTGTCTCAAGAACGCCCAGGACGTTTAACCATTTGTCCTTAATGGTGCCTTTGCCAAAGAAGATGGTTTCGCCAAAACCCCCTAAACTTTTTATAAGTTTCAGCACATCACTGCCTTTTCCATGATCAAGAATACAGCAAAACAAAAGGAAACTGTGTTCAATTGATGGCATCACTGATTCTCTCCTTTTCGGCTTGGCGCTTGAACATAAGGCCCAGAATTTGGATGGCCACCAGTGGTGTCATGGCCACCATGGCGATTACTCCAAACCCGTCAATTAAGACATTTGCAGTAGAAACTGCTTCAGCCGCCCCTTGAGCGAAAGCCAATACAAACGTTGCTGTCATGGGGCCGGAAGCGACGCCTCCGGAATCATATGCAATACCGACGAAGATGGGTGGGACTCGGTAAGACAAAAATGCGGCAAATGCAAATCCCGGTAAAAGAAAATGCCAAAGCTTTACTGCCGGCACCATAATCCGCAGCATCGAAAACATGACAGCAAAGGCTATACCGATTGACAGAGTGACCAAAATGACTTTTTTGCGAATATGGCCCGCTGTTACTTCCTCCACCTGTTCTGTCAGCACATAAACAGCTGGTTCCGCCAACACAACTACCATGCCCAACAAAAACCCAATCACCGGCAACAGCCAGGGATGAAATGTGGCGATTTGTTCACCAACGGCCCTGCCGACATCCATAAAGCCTGCATTTACTCCTACCAAAAACAATGTAAGACCAATGAATGTATAAAAAAGACCCTTCAATATTGTGTTTCTGCTCTTGGGAACAAGCTTCAGCTTCCTTTTGTTGAATAACAAAAACACTAAAGCTAAAGGCAGCAGCGTCATGAGGGCTTCTTTAACAAACTGGGGGAAAGCTAGTATATAAGGTCTAAGTATACCAACACTTGGCTGAAGCAGTATCTGTTCACCCTGCAGGTTGGTCAGTCTTTTCACGATACCCATACCCATAATGGCAAAAATCGGTCCGGCTGAAGCTAATCCCACCATACCGAAGCTGTCTTCTTCCACGGTTTTGCCGCCTTTAAGTTGGGAAACACCATAGCCCAAAGCAAGTATAAAAGGTGTTGTCATGGCCCCGGTAGTGGCGCCGGACGCATCTACTGAAAATGCCAAAAATTCTTGGGAAGCCTTTAAACCCAGAAGTAAAATAATTGAATACGTGACAAGAAACAGCCTGTTTAAAGGTTTTTCATAAAGGATGCGCAAAAGCCCCAGGCCCACCATGATGCCCACTCCCACAGAAACCACTACCAAAAAAGCAGCTGCCGAGATTATGCCGCCGGAGGCTAGACTTACCTGCCTGGCGAGGATTTGCAGATCGGGCTCAGCTATGCTGATTAAAAACCCTAATATAAATCCCAGTACCCCCACAAGATAAGCGTTGTCTGTTTTGGCGATGGTCTCACCCATCAACCTGCCAATGGGACTGATGCCAATTTGGGCCCCGAATAGAAAAATGCCCAGACCGATGGTAATGATAAAAGCCCCAAGCAAAAACCTTAAAAACATGATTGTTTCTATAGACACTATGGTGAAGTTTAGGGCGGCAACTAAAAGTGTGATAGGTAAAACGGTGAATGATACTCCCTTAAGCTGCTTCCAAAGAATATCCAAGGGATCCCTCCTTCTTTGAGGACGATTCATTTAATTTATTACATATGTCACGGACAGTATATCACAAAGGTAGGGATTCATTGGCTGGAAATTCAAAATAGCCGCCTGATTTTCATTGTTGTTTTATGTGCAGGCAGAATGTACATGGATTGCACCAGCTCGGGATAGGCTAAAAAACGAAAGATGCAGGTGCCCGGCTTTAGTGGTTTTTAGTATAAGGAGGACGGCCATGCAGGAAGAGGAACGAAAATTTTTCTTTGACAGCGAAACAATTGCCAGACTTGATGACGATTATTACAAAAAACATCAGGTACGAACGGATTTAGCCATGGAAGCTGCAGAGGTGATTATTGAACAGGATGGGCCGCCGGAAATTGCTGGGGTAGCCATCTCTGATGAAGAAACTGATACTGCAAAAATTAATCGCACCACCATCAGCACCAAAGCAGGCGCCCAGGCAATGGGTAAGGCAATGGGCAACTATGTGACTATTGAATCCGAAGCACTTAGACAGCATAATCGCCAGGTTCTTCTTGAGCTTAGTGAGCTTGTCGCCAAAGAGTTGGAACGCTACTTCGAAAACTTGAGTGATGATGACTCAATCCTAATCATTGGCTTGGGCAATTGGAACGCCACTCCCGATGCCTTGGGCCCAAAAGTTGTTGACAAGCTTTTAGTCACAAGGCATCTGTTCAGCTTTGCTCCCCCTGAACTGCGCAGCGGGCTCAGGCCTGTAGCTGCTATCTCACCGGGTGTTCTTGGCATCACCGGTCTCGAAACGGGAGAGACGGTCATGGGCATCGTGGATCGGGTGAAGCCGAAACTGGTTATATGTATCGATGCTTTAGCAAGCCGCTCGACCGGTCGTGTTTGTACTACCATTCAAATCGCCGACAGCGGTATCCACCCGGGGTCCGGTATTGGGAATATGCGCATGGGGCTGACAGAAGAAACTATGGGTGTCCCGGTGTTAGCCATAGGAGTTCCAACTGTAATCCATGCTGTTACCCTTGTCTCTGACGGGATGGAAATGATCGCGCAAGCAGGAAGCAACGGTGTGTCCGGACGAGCACCTGCGGCCGCCAATGGTTCTTCATCAGTTGCGAAACCACCTCCAAAGGCCGCCACCACCAGCAGCATACTGGATCCCAGTCGTATAAAGGTCGCCGGTGTCACCGATGTTGAAATGGGGCAGGCAGTGGAGAGCCGTGCTGATGCCGTGGCAGATAGGAAAATGGACGAGCTTGGTAAAAAACGTGCAGCCCGGGGCGGCAGCGGCATAGACGAAGCAACTAAGCGTCGTGTGCTGCAAAAACTGCTTGAGCCATACATGGGCAATATGGTAGTCACTCCAAAGGAAATCGATGTTCTTATGAGCAACACGGCATGGGTGATTGCCACCGGGTTAAATATTGCCATGCATCCGGGGATGCTGCCCCAAGATGCGGCCGAATACACAGTGTAGGGCCGATCCGGCTTCACCGGCTGTTCTACCACACCATCTTGTCTCATATACTGCATCAAAGGCAAGGAGGTGGTAGGATTGCGGAGGAGGCAAGTTGCCCGTTTTGGCACAAGCAGGAGTGTATGGCGTTATCGTCTTAGGCAGCGGCTGCCTTTGAAACTCTTTCGCAACTTGGGAGTCTTTTATCTGTTTTTGGCCCTAAGTACCGGGTTTTTGGTGCTTTGGCTGCAAAAACCGGAGTATCTCAAGTTTAAGTTCCTTTCCTTGCCTAAGTTGATGCCTTTGGACGGAGACCTCCCCCGGAACATTCTGGAAGAGGGACTACCTATTTCCATGCGCCCCGTTTCGGTGCATGCAAACAGCAGTGAAAACCCCGAAAAAGCGCTTCGTTCAATTGTTCATGTTGTGACTGATTACGATTTAGCTGAACCGGAGTCTGTGTTGAAAGCAGCCTTTCCGGGAAGCCGCAGTGACAGCAATGCTCTTGGTTGGGAATGGTTTTTAACCAGAAGCATTCAAGGCTATGATTTAGGTGTGATCACAGCAATTGGTTCATCGCTTGAAAAAGCAAAAGACAGCCTTGTTGATGGTGTGTTGCGTTATGAATCTGCCTCAATGCCCGACCCTCAAGCAGAAGTGGTAATTACTGCACCGGGATATGGTATTTCCGTGCCCGGGGACACGGGGCTTGACGACAATCAGGATGTTTCTGTGCAAGTCATAGAAGCAGTGGAACGTAGTGAATCACTGCTTGGTGCGGCAGAAAGACTTGAAAGCCTGGCCAGAATTGATTGGGGCACACAGCCTTTAATAGGCATCTACCACACCCATACCGGGGAAACCTATGCCGGGGCCGGTATTAACTCCAAAAAGAGCTACGCCTGGGATGTGGCAAAGCCCGGGCAAGGGGCGGATCCCGGGGTGGTGCAGGTAGGTGAGCGTATAACCCGGGAACTTTTTCGCCGCTACGGAATCCCTGTAATCCATTCCACAAAAATCCATGATTTTCCGGTATTCGCCTATGCTTATTCTAATTCCGAAAAGACTGCGAAAATGCTGGTGGAACGCTATCCAAGCATTCAATTGGTTTTGGATATTCATCGCGATGAGGGGGCGACTTTGGAAACCTTTGGCGGCCGCCAGCTGGCTGGTGTGCTGATAGTAGTTGCCGGCGGCAGCGCTACTTTAGATCACCCCAACTGGCGGACCAATCTCGCCGCGGCCCAGCAGCTTAAAGATGATTTTGATCGTATGTACCCTGGGCTTTGCCGCGGACTTATAGTCAAGGAAAATGTGCGCTACAACCAGCATTTACATCCGGGCGCTTTACTGCTGGAAATAGGTGCCCACACCGATACATTAGACAGCGCTTTGATGACAGCTGAATTAGTGGCTGATGTTTTAGCGGAAACACTTTGGCAGCTGCAAAGTGGCAGACCAAATCGGTCAGTCCCGGCCCGGCCGGGCCCGGGTGGTGTCCCATCGCCACTTGAAATCTTCGAGCCTAAGAACCTAAGACCCGCCCTTGGGCTGTGAATGCAGCCGTTTGATTGAGATCACTAAATGGGGCGGAACTTAAGCAGATAAATGCCGAGAAGACAGCCGACAATAACAGCTGCTTGCAAGTAAAAGCCGTGAGGAAAATCCATGTGCCCATGGCGAATAAGGCCGGTATGGCTTGGGTATATCCGGGGCCATCTCCAGCCTTTTTTCATTTTGTCCAAAATATAACCCATAATAATTTCCACGTCTGGTAGAGCGGCTAAAAGACCGCCAGCAAACATTGAATAGGAGCCAGGTTTAGGATCAGTGTTTCCCTTTTGCCAAAGGAAATAAAGCGCAGCAGTGCTTAATCCTATATCAATTAAAGCTGGGACAGGAGTTTTGTAGTCATGATGAGGAACTGCGTCTAAGATCCCGTGGCTTACTAAGCCTCCCACGGCTGCACCAAAGGGGTTCTGCCAAAGAGCCCCCAAAAGGGCCCCAACCGAAACATGTGTGATCCCATACACGACATTCCCTTCCTTCTTTAACTATATTGACCACTTTTGAATTTCGCCGGCTATGTTTTTAGGCCTTCTGTTTGCGGCGGAGTTTGAGGGCATCTGCAAGAAAGTTCAATTCCTCCATGCGCAATAGAAGGGTTAGGCCTAAGTATATGAGGCCGCCTGCTGCAACTGGTACAGACACTTGGACAAGCCTGCCGCGAGTTGATGTCAAATCCACTGCCTTTCCGATAAAGATCGCGGCATAGTATACACTTATACCCATGATGGCGGCAGCCAAAGAAGACTTCGCAACAGTAGTTAAAATGCGTGTTCCATCAATTTGACCCAAACGTTTCCTCAAACGCAGAGTGTAGCTTGTCATGTTGGTGATATTTGTGATGGAATAGGCAAGGGCAAGGCCCCCGGCACCTAGTGATGTGAAATTTAAGAAGGCCAAACTAAGTAAAGTGTTGATAATAATTGCTTGTAAGCCCACTTTTACAGGAGTTTTAGTGTCATGCAGGGCATAATATATCCTGGTTAAAAGCTGAGTCCCGGATAAGGCTACAAGCCCCGGGGCGTAAAAGAAAAGCGCATAAGCTGTGGCTTTGGTATCACCGGCACCAAACTCTCCAGCTTCAAAAAGCAAGCGCACCAGCGGTTCGCCAAGGACCAACAACCCCACGGCAGAGGGGATGGTGATGAAAAATATATTGCGCAGGCCTTCGGAAAAAGTCTCACGGAACACCTTCCATTCCTGCCTGGCGGCATGTCTGGTCATGGTCGGGAAGATCACTTGAGAAATGCCCATTGCAAACACCCCGAGGGGAAACTGCATGAGGCGGTTGGCTATCTGTAGGGCGGTAATTGTGCCTTTGGCTAAAGCGGACGCTAAATTTTGACTGATTATCAGATTGACCTGGGCAATGGACAGACTGATCACTGCCGGCAGCATCAGATTTAAAATCTGCTTCATGCCGGGGTGCTGCCATTGAATGTCCAAACGATAGCGATCTTTGAAAGGCCAAAGCTGGAAAATTTGCAGGCCAAAGTTGCCCACAGCACCGAAAACTGTTCCCAAAGCCATACCGACAATGCCGAATTTAGGCCCCAATAAATAAGCACCGAGAATTATACCTAAGTTATAGATGATCGGTCCTATAACCGGCACAATGAATTTTTGGTAGGAATTCAAAATCCCTACAGCCAACCCCGCTAAAGCAGTAAAAAAAACCGCGGGGAACATGATGCGCATCAAATAGATTAAAAGATCCAGCTGTTCTCCGCTAAATTTGTATGCTACCAAAGGCGCTAATTGCCGTGAAAATAAAGCACCCAGAGCGGTAAAACCCACCAAGCCTAAGAAGGTAACATTGAGGAAGCTTGTGGCAATTATCCAAGCCTCGTCTTCTGCACCTTTTGCTAAATAACCGGTGAAAACCGGGATGAAAGCGGAACTTAAGGCACCACCGACAAGGAGAAAATACATTAGATCAGGAATAACAAAAGCAGCATTGAAAGCATCGGTGTGCCATGTGCGGCCAAAAATCTCTGCCGCTGCCCGGATCCGCACAAACCCCAGAATGCGGCTTAGAAAAATCAAGGCCATCATCAAAGTGGCAGTTCGGGCCAACGGCTTTTCCACATTAGACATAAAGTGCCCCCCAGTTTCTTCCTACTTCGATTCGGCAAGGTGTTCAACATATCCTTGATTGGTTGGAGTTTTGTGTTGGCTGTGGTTGTGATGGAAATGGCGTAATGTTATAATACAGTTTGAGTATGGGCGAAAGCGAGGTAAACCATGCGCCAAGACGGAATTCGTAATTTTTGTATTATCGCTCACATTGATCATGGAAAATCGACTTTGGCTGATCGCATATTAGAGCGAACGGGTCGAGTGGCAGAGCGGCAGATGGCTGATCAACACCTTGATTCCATGGAGCTTGAGCGAGAAAGAGGCATTACCATCAAGCTGCAGGCAGTGCGGCTGCAGTATAAAGCGTCGGATGCCAAAGAATATGTTCTCAACCTAATCGATACTCCTGGACACGTTGACTTCATTTACGAGGTGTCCCGCAGTCTGGCTGCCTGTGAAGGTGCTTTGCTTGTGATAGATGCATCGCAGGGCATAGAGGCCCAGACTTTGGCAAACCTGTATCTTGCTTTAGAGCATGATCTCGAGATTATTCCGGTGATTAACAAGATTGATTTACCGGCTGCTGATCCCGAGCGTGTCAAACGTGAGCTGGAGGAGAGTATCGGGATCGATGCCAGTGAAGCTATTTTAACAAGTGCAAAAACTGGTGAAGGAATCGATGATATCTTGGAGGCCATTGTAGAGCGGGTCCCAGCTCCCCAAGGGGCTGCAGACACTTCTTTGCGGGCTTTGATTTTTGATTCCCATTATGATCCTTATCGCGGTGTGGTGGCCTATGTGAGGGTTTTGGAAGGTCAAATTGCCGTGGGGGATATCATTACTATGATGTCCACGAAGAAAAATTTCGAAGTTGACGATTTGGGTGTGTTTACACCGGGGATGGAACCTGTTGACACGTTGTCTGCTGGCGAAGTTGGATGTGTGATTGCCGGTATGAAGGATGTAAAGGATGCACCGGTGGGGGACACGATTACTTTAAAAAATCACCCGGCGGCAAAGCCTTTGCCCGGCTATCGGCCGGTGACTCCTATGGTCTATTGCGGCTTGTATCCCGTTGATAATGAAGATTACCCTGCCTTGCGAGATGCTTTAGAAAGGCTGCGGCTGAATGATGCTGCTTTAACTTTTGAGCCTGAAACATCAGTGGCATTGGGCTTCGGTTACCGCTGCGGTTTTTTGGGACTTCTGCACATGGAGATCATCCAGGAGCGGTTGGAGCGGGAATTCGAATTGAATCTAATTACTACAGCTCCCAGTGTGATCTACCATCTATTTAAGAAAGATGCTGGTGAACTAATCATTGATAACCCGGCGATGTTTCCTGATGCCGGTGATATAGACAGCATCAAGGAACCGTTTGTGCGGGCCAGTATTATGACACCCGATGATTTTGTGGGCCCGGTAATGGAGCTTTGCCAAGAGCGGCGGGGCATATTCGAAACTATGGAATATGTCACACCGGAACGGGTCCAAATTGTCTATGAAATGCCACTTTCCGAGATCATCATGGATTTTTTCGATCGGCTTAAATCCAGAACAAGAGGCTATGCATCTTTGGATTATGAGCCAGCTGGATATAAAGAGGCCAATCTTGTCAAGCTGGATATCTTGTTGAACGGGGAACCGGTTGATGCGTTGTCCACCATTACGCACCGGGATAATGCCCCTCACCGGGGACGTTCTTTAGCTCAAAAGCTTAAAGATGTTATTCCCCAGCAAATGTTTGAAGTACCCATTCAGGCGGCCATCGGCAGTAAGGTTGTTGCCAGAGAAACAATTCGGGCACTTCGCAAGGATGTTTTAGCCAAATGCTATGGTGGGGACGTTACCCGCAAACGCAAGCTATTGGAGCGGCAAAAGGAGGGTAAACGGCGCATGAAGCAGCTTGGCAGTGTGGAAGTGCCTCAAGAAGCCTTCATGGCCGTGCTCAGTCTTGAAGAATGAACTGCCGGGTATTTACATTCACATTCCCTTTTGTAAGACGAAATGCCACTATTGTGATTTTGTATCTTACCCCATCCACAAAAGCGCCGTATCGGTTGAGCTTTATATAAAAACCCTGATTCATGAGGTGAAGCTGCGTAAAGAATGGTTGGCTTCTTTGCCCTCAGCGGGTATACCGAGGCGCTTTCAATCTGTTTATGTGGGCGGAGGTACTCCATCGGTAGTGCCGTCTGGACTGCTGCAGATGCTTTTTGAAGAGCTTTGGAAAAACTTTGACATTACTGATGAGGCGGAAGTCACCATTGAGGTGAACCCCGGTACCATTGAACGAAACGGCCTAACTTTGTATCGGCAGATGGGAGTCAATCGACTGAGTATTGGTGTACAGAGTTTCGATGACAGCACCTTGAAAAAACTGGGTCGCTGCCACACTACCGCAGATGCGTATAGTGTAATCAATGGGGCCAAAGCAGCTGGTTTTAGGAATCTGAGTTTGGATTTGATGTTTGGGCTTCCGGGGCAAAGCTGCAAATTGTGGTTTGATAGTCTAAGCAAGGCAACAGCTTTGTCACCGGAACATATCAGCTGTTATGAACTTGGAATAGAACCCAACACTCCTTATGGTAAATGGCACAGTCAAGGATTGCTCAGCGTACCGACTGAGGACGATGTCATTGGCATGATGGAGAATACCAGCACATACCTTGGCAGTAGAGGATACCAACACTACGAAATTTCTAACTACGCAAAGCCCGGGTTTCAAGCTCGACACAACTCAATATATTGGAAAAATGGGCCATATCTTGGTTTTGGCTGTGCAGCGTACTCATATTGGCAGGGGCGCCGCTTTGGCAATGTGAATGATCTGGATCTTTACCGGGAATCAGTTTACAACAACCGCTTGCCGGAGGCAGATTCGGAGACCCTCGATATAAAAGGTAGTGCCGGGGAAACAATAATGTTGGGGCTTAGGCTCAGAGACGGCGTTTGTTTGAAGACGTTTGAGAAACGCTTCGGTGTTTCAGTGTGGCAATTTTGGGATGAGGAAATCAGCTTGTTTACAGAGCGGGGATTGCTGGAAGTCAGCAGTGGTTGTTTGCGTCTAACTGATCAGGGCTTGCTTTTAGCAAACCAAGTACAGGCTGCTTTTGTTTAGTAGTTGTAAATGCACTTTGGCGGAAAATTGAATGTTAGGGCGATGGCCATCAAACAGGCAGGTATAAGACAGGATCATCTTGACAAAATCAGTACACAATGCTATTTTTAAAGTGTATATGTTAGCACTCTGCTAGGGTGAGTGCTAACCGAAGAGGTGATGGTGTATGCCGTTGAGCGAGCGTAAGAAGCAAATACTCAGGGCTATCACCCATGATTATATCAATTCCGCTGAGCCGGTAGGTTCGCGGACAATTGCCCGCCGGTATAGTTTGGGGGTAAGCCCGGCAACCATACGCAATGAGATGGCTGATCTGGAAGAGGATGGCTATTTGGAGCAGCCTTATACTTCCGCGGGCCGGATTCCGTCCGATAAAGGCTACCGCTTTTATGTGGACGCGCTGATGGATCCGCATAAGTTGAATGAAGCCGAGATTAGGCAAGTGCAAAGCACATTGCGAGGCGAGCACAGTCAGATGGGAGAATTAGTCCACGAAAGCGCTCGTCTATTGGCTTTCCTGAGTCAATACACTGCATTGGTAGTCGCGCCAAATTTAAGTCACGGGGCTATCCGCCGCCTGCAGCTGATTCCTTTGGATGAGTGGAATGTGCTGCTTGTTTTAGTTATTGATCCCGGATTTGTACAAAGCCATATAGTTGAAACCACTCGTTCTTTGCAGGTTGAAGAGGTTGCAAGGATTAATGATTTTTTCAACAGGCGGTTGTTTGGTGTGATGGCTGCCGACATCAGCAGTACGCTGCTTGGGGAAATGCGGGAGGAAGTCCGAGATGAAGCCTTGATGGCCGAAGCCTTGGTTCTTCTTGGCAGAGGTTTGGGAAGTTTGAACAAAGAGCAAGTATTCTTAGATGGTACCATCCATTTGTTCAATCAGCCTGAATTCAAAGATATTGACAAAGTCAAGGTACTGCTGAATATTTTGGATAACGAAAAAGTAGTTTGGGATTTACTCAACGACACCCTTGGGAATTCAGGTATTCGTATTACTATAGGCAGCGAAAACCCTCACGAAGGTTTCCAGCACTGCAGTCTGGTGACTGCATCATATGAGCTGGATGGCCACGTACTTGGTAAAGTGGGAGTGCTGGGGCCGACTCGCATGAATTATGAGCGGGTTGTTACGATAGTAGAGTATATTGCTGCAAATCTCAGCGAACTATTGACTGATGCCGGACGTTAATTAGGCCGGAGGCGTTGGGCCCCGGCCGTCGGGATTTACTCGGTCAAAGGGAGAAAGGAGAGAAGGCGCGAGCACCCCAATTTGGGTTCGCTGCGCCGCTTTTCATGAAAGATGACAAAACGTCCTCTCATAAAGAAGACGAATATGGGCAAAAGCCCACAAAAGATCAAAGTCCCCCCATTGATGCGAGGCATTCATCAAACAACAATGAGGATGTCCAAGAGCCGTTGGATACAGAGCATGGCTTTTGCCGGGGGGATGACAGCGAAGATTTAGGAGAAAATCTAGATGGATTGCTTCTTGCGAAAAAGCTCAGCGAGCTGGAAGTGGCGAATGCGGAGCTTGAACAAAGACTGCTCAGAATGCGGGCTGATTATGATAATTTCCGCAGACGTTCTCGCCAAGAAAAACAAGAGAATATTATCCGGGCAAATGAGGAGCTTATCGCCGAACTTTTGCCCGTTTTAGATAACTTTCACCGTGCTTTGCACGCCCAAAATGACGGGGATGGTGAGTCTATTCGCAGTGGAGTGGAACTGCTTTACAGGCAGTTTTTCGAGATTTTGGGCAGCAAGGGCCTTGAGCCGATAAAGACTGTTGGGGAAGTATTTGATCCTCATTTGCATGACGCTGTTGGGATTGAAGAAACTTGTGACCCCAAGCAGGATAATCAGATTGTGGAGGAACTACAAAAGGGCTATTTGTTTGGTGATCGTGTGCTTCGGGCCGCTGTGGTGAAAGTGGCCAAAATCCAAAATTAGCCGCAATTTAGTTAAGGTTTGAATGGGTTAAAGACGAGGAGGATGTAGTATGGGAAAAGTAGTTGGTATTGATCTTGGCACAACAAACTCGGTGGTCGCAGCCATCGAAGCCGGTGAACCGGTGGTAATCCCCAACTCAGAAGGAAGTCGAACCACTGCATCTGTGGTGGCCTTTACGCAAAAAGGGGAGCGCTTAATTGGTGAGGTTGCCCGACGGCAGGCAGTGACCAATCCGGATCGCACCATGATGTCTGTAAAACGCCATATGGGGACCAATTATTCTGTGACCATTGATGATAAAACATATACTGCACAGCAGATCTCAGCTATGATTTTGCAGAAATTGAAAGAAGAGGCAGAGAACTATCTGGGTGAGTCGGTAACTAAAGCTGTTATCACTGTGCCTGCTTATTTTACCGATGCTCAACGACAGGCTACAAAAGACGCTGGAACGATTGCAGGCCTTGAGGTGTTGAGAATTATTAATGAGCCCACAGCGGCTTCTTTAGCATATGGCCTTGATAAAGACCAGGACCAGACGCTGTTAGTCTTCGATTTAGGCGGAGGGACATTTGATGTTTCCATCCTCGAAGTTGGAGAAGGTGTATTTGAGGTGCTTGCCAGCCATGGCAACAATCGCCTTGGTGGTGATGATTTTGACAACCGAATAGTAGACCACCTCGTACAGCAGTTTCGCAGTGAGAATGGTATCGATCTAAGTAAAGATCGCATAGCAGTGCAGCGTTTGCGGGAAGCGGCTGAAAAGGCCAAAATTGAGCTTTCCGGATTACAAACGGCCAATATCAACTTGCCGTTTATCAGTGCCGGGGAAGCGGGCCCTTTGCATATGGATATCAACCTCACGCGGGCAAAATTCAACGAATTAACAGCAGATTTGGTTGAAGCGACCATGGGACCGACTCAAAGGGCGCTAGATGATTCCGGGCTTAAACCCCATGAAATCGATAAAATTATCTTAGTCGGTGGTACCACTCGCATACCGGCAGTGCAGGACGCTATTCGTAAAAAACTGGGCAAGGAGCCTTTTAAAGGTGTCAATCCTGATGAATGTGTAGCAATAGGTGCAGCCATTCAAGCAGGCGTTTTGGCCGGTGAAGTCAAAGACATCGTGCTTTTGGATGTGACGCCGTTGTCTTTGGGAATCGAGACTTTGGGTGGTGTGATGACCCGACTGATCGAGCGGAACACCACTATCCCCACCAGTCAATCACAAGTATTTAGTACTGCGGCAGATAATCAAACCGCTGTCGATATTCACGTACTGCAGGGAGAAAGGCCAATGGCCGCTGATAATGTTACTTTGGGCAGATTTCAGCTGACCGGAATACCCCCGGCGCCTCGAGGGGTCCCGCAAATTGAGGTAGCCTTTGATATAGATGCCAATGGGATTGTGAATGTATCTGCCAAAGATCGGGGTACTGGAAAGGAACAGCGCATTACGATTACTTCCTCAAGCGGACTTTCAGAGGAAGAGATAGAGAAAATGGTGCAAGAGGCTGAACTCCACTCTGAGGAAGATAAACGGCGCAGGGAATTGATCGATGTTAAAAACCAGGCAGAACAGCTCATTTACACCGTGGATAAAACCCTTAAGGAATTGGGAGATAAAGCTGATGCCGACGAAAAAGCGAAAATTGAGGCAGCCAAGACAGAGCTGGCTGAGGCCAGTGAAGGTGACGATTTAGAGGTTATCAAAGAGAAGCTTGATGCTTTAAGTACGGCGCTGCACGGTGTTACATCCCGAATGTACGCAGAAGCCAATCCTGCAGAAGGTCAAGAGCAGCATACCGGCCAAAGTGGTGCCGGTCAGGGCCGGGAAAATGACGATGACAATGTCGTAGATGCCGATTACACAGTCGTTGACGACGACTAGAATAATGGGCTTTAAACACGGTAATAGTGGTTTAGTTAGGTTGCTAGAAAAGGCGGTGCATCATGGCCAAGCGAGATTACTATGAAGTCTTGGGGGTGGAGCGGGGGGCTTCTGAGGCTGAAATAAAAAAAGCTTATCGCAACCTCGCTCGCAAATATCACCCTGATGTGAATCAGGATGATCCCAATGCTGAGGACAAATTTAAAGAGGCCAGTGAAGCTTACCGCGTGCTGGGCGATGAAAAGCTGAAACAACAATATGACCAATTTGGTCATGCGGCCTTTGACGGAGCAAATGGCCCCGGTGGTTTTGAAGGCTTTGGCGGCTTTGAAGGGTTTGGGGATTTCGGTGATATTTTCGATATGTTCTTTGGCGGAGGAATGGGTCGCCAAAGCCGTACAGGGCCGCAAAAAGGGCAGGATTTGAGGTTTGATCTGACGATTGAATTTGAAGAGGCCGCCTTTGGGGTAGATACGGAAATCGAATTACCCAGAACAGAAACTTGTCCCCGCTGCAGCGGGAATCAAGCGGAACCGGGCACACCGATCCACACCTGCTCTCAGTGCGGAGGCACCGGGCAGGTTCAGCAGGTCCAAGAAAGTGTTTTCGGACGTTTTGTTAATGTAAGGCCTTGCCCAACTTGCGGCGGAGATGGCAAAACCGTTGAAACACCCTGCCGAGAATGCCGGGGAGAGGGCCGTGTGCGGCGCATGCGGAAGATCAGTGTTAAAATTCCGGCGGGAATTGACAGCGGCTTCCGGCTGCGGGTTCCCGGGGAAGGCGAAGCCGGTTCTAGGGGCGGCCCATCGGGTGATCTGTATGTGTTTGTAACAGTGCGCCCACATGCATTTTTCCAGCGTCGGGGGAATGACATTTACTACGAAATGCCGATTAATTTCGTGCAGGCAGCCCTTGGTGATGAGTTAGAGGTACCTACTTTAGAGGGGCGCGTTAAACTGCGAATCCCGGAAGGTACCCAGACAGGAACGTCTTTTAGAATCAAAGGCAAAGGCATAACCAACTTGCGCGGTTATGGACGGGGCGACCAGCACGTCG
>JAAYQZ010000119.1 GCA_012519025.1 Bacillota bacterium | reverse complement strand
CGACAGCGGGAAATTTAATCACTACCGAACCGGGAATCCTTTCTTTAGTGTTGACGGTGATCGCACTGCCAAAAAAGACCTGCGGACTCTGGTTCCAACAGTAGTTTTGGTTGTAATTGGTGTTTTGTTTTTGACCTTCAGAACCATCAAAGGTACACTGATCCCCTTAATTGGTGTATTGGTCTCCGTAATTTGGGCCATGGGTCTTGTGGCGGTATCGGGCCAAGCACTGACAACAGTGGGTATTGCAATTCCGGTAATCTTGGTATCGGTTGGCAGTGCTTACGGCATTCATGTGATGAATGAATACTACCGTACGGTCAAAAGCGAAGATACCAAAGCAGATGATTTAGTAGAGGCCATGACAAGCGTGGGTGTTCCGCTTATGCTTTCCTGTCTCACCACCATGGCCGGATTTATCTCTTTGGCTGCCACCGATCTTTTGCCCATCAAACAGTTTGGACTTTACACTGTTTTCGGAGTGATGGCAGCCTTTGTCACTGCCTTTTCCCTTGTGCCGGCCATGCTGGCTGTTGTGCCTTTTAAGCAAGATACAGCCCGCAAACGGGCAAATTCCGATGTTTTTGCTAAAATCGGCTCCCGAGTGTTTAATAAAAGTGCTGCTGTGGTCTTGGCGGTTGTCTTGCTTGCTTTGCTTGCCATCAGCCAATTCCCTAAACTTGCATTTGATACGGATCTTGCCGGATTCTTTAAACCGGATCACCCCACCCGGATTGCCATGGATATGGTTAACACAAACTTTGGCGGTGCATCACCCCTCCAAGTCCATATAACCGGAGATCTGCAAAACCCATATGTGCTTAAACAAATGCAGGTGATCAGCGGCCATTTGGAAAGCGCGGGGGCCAACAATCCTGTATCTTATGCCACTCTTATCCAAGAAGCAAACAAAGCCATTAATGGACCGGAGCGGATACCTACTACCCGCAACCAAGTCACGTCTTTAGGCCTTTTCCTTGAAGGCCAAGACCAGCTTAAAGACTACGTAACCGGCGACTACAAACAGGGCCTGATTATTTCCCGTTTAACGGAGACGAAGTCCACAAAGATGTCAAAAATAAATGACAAGATCCGGGCCTCCTTAGATGACATGCCCAAAACTTACTATGCTGTTAATAGGGAACTTGCCGAAGGCAAACTCGGGGATTTAGCCCAAACCATGCTTTTTGATGGCTTAGCGGCCGAAGCGGCCCATATGCTTTGGGAGAATCCCACTGCCAATAATATCAAAGCATTGCGCGAAGAACTTCAGATGCTTGCTGGTTATGATTGGACATTATTTGCCCAAGTGCACGGCAGTGAAATGGAACACTTAGTGCGGGATTATTTGGACCCCGATAGGCTGTGGTTTGAACTTGAAGATGGTTTGGCAAGTTTTGCTGCAGCCCGAGACGGACTCCAAGAGGGCCAAACCCCGGAAGTAATGGCTGAATCTCTGGCTGAGATAAATCCGGGAACAGATATGTTCGATTTGGAAGATCTCGCATATGATCTTTGGGATGAAAGCCGCTGGTTGTACCAAATGACCCGGGATGAAATAGTAAATCATAAAGCACTTACTTTAGCGGAATTAGGCGAAAAACCCATCGAACTTGAGGCCCTGAGCGGTATTTTAAAGGACGTGTGGGCTGGTGAAGTATACACAAGCGATTTACCCGGGGAATTTAGACAAAACCCCGCAGTCGAAGCCCATAAATTTGCGGTGGAGCTGACCGGTTCGCCGGTGATCTATGAAGTGACCACCACCCGTTTGCAGACAAGCCAAAGACAGAGCCTTTTGATTTCCCTCGGTCTTGTGGCACTGCTTCTTATACTGCAGCTTCGTTCATGGAAAATGGGTATCATCGCTTGCTTACCTATTGGTATAACGGTTTTGATCAACTTCGGCACCATGGCTGTATCCGGCATTTCTTTGGATGTAGCAACCACCATGATCGCCAGTATAGCCGTGGGAACCGGGGTGGATTACTCTATCCATTTTGCAAATCGTCTGCGCAGAGCCAGGGCAGAACATGACACACTTGAGGAAGCATTAAAACAGACTCTCAGTCAAGTGGGCAGAGCCATTACGGCCAACGCGGTTTCAGTAGCTTTGGGATTTTCGGTACTGCTGCTTTCCTCTACTGTCACCATCGCCCATTTCGGAGGTCTGACGGCCTTAACTATGTTGGTCAGCGCCGCCTTGGCCTTGGTATTTCTGCCGGCCATTTACGTTTTGGTTGAGAATCTTTCCGGAAAGAGAAAATCCAAATCAAAGGAAGGGGCATTCTAAGATGAGGAAGTTTGGCACTTTGTTGGGGACACTGCTGCTTGCAGCGGTACTGGCCGCCGCTGGCACAGCAAGTTGTTTTGCCATGAGCGGTCAGGATGTATTGGATCGGGTAAAAGAAGAATACGGAGATTTTCAAAGCCAAGTAGTTACTATGCAAATTAAGACATATGACGGTGAAACTTTAGTATCGGATCGGGAAGTTGTGGTTCTTTCCCGCAAAGTCGGTGATGTGAACCAATCACTACTTAAATTCACCTCCCCCAGGGATGTGGAAGGCGTAGGTTTGCTCGATCAAGGTGATGACATCATGTATATGTATCTGCCGGAATTCGGCAAAGCCCGCCGCATCGCCGGCAGCGCCAAAAGCGGCAGCTTTATGGGTACAGACTTCACATACAGCGATATGAGCTTTATCAGCTACGATACATCAGATTATGAAGCACAGCTGTTAAGTGAGAATGATGAGGCTTATGAATTGGAACTCAGCACAAAGAGTGACAAAGACAAATTCTATGAAAAAGTGATGATGACGGTGGCTAAAAACAACTGGTTCCCCACACAAATTGTTTTTTACAATCTCGATGGGCGGCTTGAAAAGGAACTGACTGCCTATGATGTGACAAAATACGGCGACTATAAGTATCCTCAACGTTTAGTTATGAAAAATGTACTGGCGGATCATCGGACAGAGATCATCCTTGAAAAGCCGGAGTTTGACCGTAACTTGGATGAAAGTCTTTTTACGATTCGCAGCCTGCAAAGAACGAGGATTCGCTACTAACAAAAGAAATGGGGGAGCGATATGCGCAAGCAGTTAATACTGGTTCTGTCTTGTGTTCTCTTATTTACCACATCGGTAGGTGTAAGCGCCGCCCATGTCAGTGGGGTATTTACCGGTGAGTTTCGTGTTTTGACAGAAGAAGATAAGCCCGTGGAAAACACAGTTGCCGGTGTCGGCGTTGAGATAGATATAGATGGGGAAGTGGGAGATGCCGGAAGCTGGAAGCTCGGTCTGGATGCCGCTTTTCATCAACCTTTAAACAAAGTACGGGAAAACATTTGGGATGCCGGTGATACAGATGCTGCAGAAGAAAACCTCACTTTGGAACTAGATGAGGCCTACTTGGATCTTTACTCCATCGGCGGCCGAGCCGTAGATGTGCGGTTGGGCAAGCAGTATGTAGATGTGGGTGTTGGTGATGGCCTCACCGCCTTTCATCTCACAAGGCCTATCCAGGCAAATTACCTAGATGAAATGCAAAATACCAGGGCCGTAACAGGGGTTAGAATCGATGCATTTCCGAAAGATCTGCACATACAGGCATTTATACAACCAAGAGTAACCCTAAATAAGACTGGTGAAAACATCACCACAGTCTATAGGAAAATTGAACAAAACACTATGGGGGATCTGTTGGCGGGGTTCGGCGGCCAATTCCCAGGACCGGGTGAAGTTACCATAGTACCGCAGGCGCATCCTGCCATTCCACCCACTTATGATGATGATGGATGGGGATTGACTCTTAAAGCCTCCAAACTTGTGGGCAGTTACGATCTGGGAGCAGTCTACCAAAGGGGCTATGGGCCTGATCCGATCCTATATATGTTTGGATACGACCTGCAGGAGCTCGAGATTGATTCGGAAAAAGGCCAGGCTTACCTGCCGCTCCACCTTCACCAAGGCCATTTGCCTTTGCAGAAAATCGGTCTGACTGCAGAGGGAACCTTAAGAGATGCTGGCATTTGGGCCGAACTTGCGTATAATATACCTAAAGCAGGATTTTTTGATAAAGGGCTTGACAGTGAAATAGTTCCGAAGGCTTACAGATTTACTGACGACAAATACATCACCGGGCTTGTCGGTATGGATTATTTTCTTAAGAACGGTGTTTATGTAAACGGGCAAATCATCAGAGGTTTTCCCCAGGAAATCGCCAAAAGTATGGTGAAAACCTACTTGGTGGGTAATGCATACCAAGATTTTCTAAACAGTCGTTTGCGAGTAGAAGGCAGTGCAGTCTACTGTTTCGATGATAAAGGATGGATGTTGCTGCCGGAAGTGGTTTACCAATTAAAAAAAGACATGCAGGTATTTGGTAAATTGGGTATTTCCGGCGGAGATGAGGAGTCAATGTTTTATCATATGAAAGATTTGACTCAAGCCTTAATCGGCATCAGTATCAGCTTCTAGGCAAAAGAGAGGCGCAAGTTGAGACTTGCGCCTTGATCTCCTTTTTGCAAAGCCGCATATTGTAGGATAATTTGCTGGGACAAGCCTCCTAGAAGTGCGTAAGGTGCCGATAATTATGAAAGGAGCACTTTGCATATGGGCAATCGCCGGCAAGAGATTCTCTCGAAAGCGCGGGAAATGTTTTCCCGACGGAGTTTTCATGCCGTCAGCATGGAAGATATTACAAGATCTTTAGGCATGGGTAAATCGACTATGTATCACTATTTCGCCACAAAACAGGAGCTGTGGAAAGCGGTGATCAAAGACACCGTGGGTGGTTTATACCGCTTTGTTTTGGCCCAAGTGATGGCAGACGAATCGTATGACACACAGATTTTCCAGCTGGTAAGCTCGATCCTTACTTATTTCGAAGATAATCGCGATGACTTCATGGTCCTTTTGCGGGAAAGGATGGATTTTCTCGATCTGGAAGCAATTAAGGAACAGCTGGACCCCGAATTTTGGGCTGAATATGACCGGTTTATTGATCATTTCCGAGCAATGATAATCGCGGGACAAAGCGTGGGGCTGTTTGTTTCTGTTGATCCCAACTTAATTTTGGCAAACATTTTCGGTACCATCAACACTGCGGCCCTTTCCCGTGTAATAAGTGAGCCGGATCGAGAACTTACTGAACTTATAGATGGGTGCTACCAAGTTATTATGGGCGGGATTGCCGCACCGGAAACAAACCAAAAGAAGTAATCGCCGGGTGCAGGATAAATTTGCAGTTAGTGTAAGGGTTACAAGGCAGCCGTTGAAAAATTGGAGTCTAATGGATGGGAGGAACGGGCTGTGATGGAAACACAGAAACAAAAGGCTTGTGAACTGCTGAAAAAGTTCAAGGGCGATACTTATGTTTTTGGACTTGATGTTTTGGATAAGGTTGGTGCAGAAGCTGTCAAACTGGGCAAAACTGCGATGCTGATTACCAGCACCGGGGATTGGCTTGAAGACGCAGTAAATAAGATACAAACTTCCTTAAATAAACACGGTGTCCGGCTTGTGCCGGAGCGCGTAGTGCCCGGTGCTGCTCCCAATGCCCCTCGGGAGGACGTTTTCAGACTGGAAACATACTTACTTCATTTCCAGCCTGAAGTTGTGATTGTACTCGGCGGCGGAAGCAGTATTGATGCAGTTAAAGCCGCTAATGTTTTGGCTTCTCTTGGCACTTACGAACCGGATATTGATCCCTATTTTGGCACAGGTGAAGTGACGAAAGTTCTGGAGACAACCGGTAAGAAACTGCGTCCTTTGCTTGCCGTGGCCACTGCCGCAAGTTCCGGTGCTCATTTAACGAAATACTCGAATATTACTGATCTTACTCAGGGTCAAAAAAAGCTCATCGTTGATGATGCCATAGTGCCCGATCGGGCAGTTTTCGACTACACTTTGACAAAGTCAATGCCTAAGGATTTTACAGCTGATGGTGCATTAGATGGTGTTGCTCACTGTCTGGAAGTCTTTTACGGTGCCACCGATGAGACCTTTGATGATATTAAGCACGTTGCTTTGCTTGGCATAGAACTGGTTGTGACCAATCTGGAGAAAGTCATGGCTGATCCTGGAAATGACGCCGGTCGGGAGGCTCTCGGTCTTGCCACAGACCTTGGGGGCTATGCCATTATGATCGGTGGTACAAACGGTGCCCACTTAACCAGCTTTTCTCTAGTTGATGTAACCAGTCACGGCAGGGCTTGTGCTTTGATGAACCCCTATTACACGGTGTTTTTCGCACCAAGCATTGAAAGACAGCTTCGTTTAGTGGGGGATATTTACAAAAGAGCCGGGCTGATCAAGGCCGATTTGCAGACTCTATCCGGGCGTGACTTAGGTCTTGCTGTGGCAGAAGGTATGGTGGAGTTGAGCCACCGCATTGGTTTTCCCACAAAGCTCACGGACCTTGAGGGCTTCAGCGATGAACACATCTACAGGGCATTGGAAGCAGCTAAAGATCCTCAGTTGGATATGAAGCTGAAAAATATGCCGATACCTTTAAACGCAAAGTTAGTTGATGAATACATGGGCCCGATCTTGGAAGCTGCTAAAGTCGGGGACTTCAGCTTGATTAAAAACATGGAAACAGCATAAGATAAAACACCCGGACTTTGTTTAAAACACCTAACAAATGGGTAGAAACCTGAGGCCTGCATAGAAAGAGCAGGCCTTCTTTAATCTGTCAAGGCATATTTTAGGAACATACAATGTGAGGAGGTATATAGGTGAAAAGGTGGATATTGGTTTTGTTGGTTGGCTTGGTCGCTTTTAGTGCTGCTCAAGGTGTTTTAGCTTTTGGTCGCGGCGGTCTTTGGGACCATGGCCACCACAAAGGACACCATATGATGGAAAGACAGTGGGGGTACGCGGATGGGGAATTAATGGAGTCCTTAGACATAACACCTGAGGAGCAGCAGGCTTTGGTTTTACTGTATGAAGCCCACTGGGAAAAGACCCGCAAGATGCATCTTCATCACGAGCAGCTCCTTACGGATTTAGACAATTTATGGAATGCACGGCCCCTTGACGCTCAGGCCGTTAAAGCTAAAGAAATGGAGCTTGTTGAACTGCAGCTGGAGCTTGCTAAGGAAAAAGAGGAGTTTATCGCATCAGCGCAAGGGCTTGTCATATCTGGTTCATTTGATGAAATCCTGGAAAAACATGTGAGCAGTGGTGTACATCGAAGAATGGCCTACCGCCGAGGCATTAAAAGAGGCTGTCGCGGATGGGGCGGATGGCGTGGTTTTGGCAGACACTGAAAAACAATCAGTAAGTTAAGTTCCGCTGTGTCATAGGCAAATAAGGGTGGTGCAGTCCATCGCTTATTTGCCTTGTTTTTTGGATATTTATTGCAGTTTTGTTGAAATCGATAGTAAAAAACGCAGGAGATTCGGCCTAAGTCGAGAAGCCTATAGGCTGAGGTCTTAAATAGTCAAAATGATCTGATCAGTAGTTACAATAGTCTGATCAATGAAAGTATCAGGTAAACCAGAATAAAGGGAATTATGCCACAATAGAGAAGTACAGCATACAGGCCGAAAGGGATCATCTCACCGGTGCCCATTATCTTGTTGGCACTACTGTTTAGGAGGATATCAAATGGCTTGGGCATCAGATGTCAACCGCATAAAGACAGGCGAACGCGTGCTGAGGCATTTTCGCTGGCGGTCCACTGAGCTCTTTATCGGTGATCGCTCAGTCAGGGCCGCAAGGCTGATTTGGACTGGGGCTTTACTTGGTGTAGGCGGGGCTGCCGGTTGGGCACGGGGCTTTAGTGCATGGTGTCCCAGCTTTCTTTGTGTGCTTGCTGTCTTTGGCCTAAGTGCCTGGCTTTATAATATATTATTTGAACGGCCCGCGCTGGGATGGTTGGGCTACTTTTTGGCATGGTTTTCCTTTGCCGGTATGATTATGACAGTCCCTCACTTGGTTAATTTGGGACGTTCGCTTTTTGTATTGGGTACTGTTTTGGCTGTACTGGATCTGCCGTCCCGAAAGGGCTTTTGGGGACTGTACTCTATGGGAGTTGCCATTAACATATTACTCGAAACAAGGTATTTCACGGTGTTTCCCAGCCTGCGTTCTGTTGGGCTGGTAGGATTGGTCTATCTCAGCCTGCCTTTGGCTCTTTGCTACGGCTTGGATTATCTGGAAAGATTGTATACAAGCGGTTTTGCCGATGAACTGACAAACATTGGAAATCGCAAGCTGCTTAATTGGCTGCAGGCTTCCATTTGGCCGCCTATCAAAAGGCAAAAACGCATGGCAAGTGTTCTGCTTTTGGATCTAGACAACTTTAAAGCCGTCAATGACATATTAGGACATATTGCCGGTGATCGCATGCTGAAACGCCTTGCCCATGCTATTGAAGATGAAATCCGGCAGGATGATATCATCTGCCGCTATGGTGGGGATGAGTTTGTTGTTTTGCTGATGGATAGTTCCATGCACGAAGCAGTGGATGTGGCAGAACGGCTGCGGCGGTGCATAGTAGAAGTGTCCCGAGAAGAACTGTCTGACCACCAAATTACGACCTCTATAGGTGTGGCCAGTTATCCTAAACACGGCAAAAGTCTAATGGAACTGCTATCAAGGGCGGATCGGGCACTTGTCCGGGATGCAAAAGTATGGGGCCGCAACCAGGTGGCAGTCGCCCTTGCCGAAGATGCTAAGGAAAGCTGGATAGACGCCAAATGGCAGCTGCCGACACGGGCCAGGGATCTAATTGAAATTATTTGTTTTTGTACAGGCGAAGCCATCGAACACATAAACAGATTAGCGGAATTAGGCTATCAACTGGGAAGAGGTGTGGGACTTCCCGAAGCAAGGTGCCATGCGATTGTGCAGGCTGCGGCTTTGCATGATACAGGCAAAGCCGCTGTGCCAAAAGAGGTTTTACAGGGTATCAGGCAGCCGACTTCTGAAGAAAAACAGCTGCTTCTCCAACATCCCGAGGTCGGTGCAGCTGTATTGGACAATTTGGGTATCAATGCGGCAGTGGTGAATGCAGTGCGGTATCACCTAGAACGCTGGGATGGAAGTGGACGTTTGGGTCTTAAGGCGGAGGAAATACCCATGGAGGCCGCGATTTTGGCTGTTGCAGATGCCTATGATGCTCTGCTTCACCCAGATACCGGTGAAACAGCTTTGGCACCAAAAGAAGCAGTGGCCGAGATTGTTAAACACGCCGGCACCCGTTTCAACCCGACTGTAGTCGCAGAGTTTGAGAAAACAATTATTGGTTCTGGGATGAACAAGTCATCACTTACGAAAAAGGTGACATAAAATCCATCATCAGGTGGGATGAAGATGAAAAGATCCGAGATCAATCAATTGATGAAACAGGCTGTGGAGTTTTTTGACAAGATGGGTGTATCCCTGCCTCCTTTCGGCTATTGGTCAAAGGCGGACTGGGAAGGTAAAGGCGGGGAATACCGGGAAATTGTCGCCAACAAACTGGGTTGGGATATCACTGATTTTGGACAAGGTGAATTCCTTAAACAAGGTCTTTTGCTTTTTACATTGAGAAACGGCAGTGTTGATGGGAATGGGTATGGCAAACCCTATGCAGAAAAACTGCTGATTGTGGAAGAAGAGCAAGTAACTCCTTTTCATTTCCACTGGCATAAAATGGAGGATATAATCAACCGCGGTGGGGGCAACCTCTTAATCCGGCTGTACAACTCAAACCCCGAAGGAGACCTAGATCAAACCGACGTGGCGGTCCGTATCGATGGCCACAGTTATAAAGTTCCAGCCGGTACCATAATCAAATTGACGCCGGGAGAAAGCATCACCTTAACACCGGGCATGTATCACAAATTCTGGGGAGAGAAAGGCAAAGGCACTGTGCTGGTCGGTGAGGTATCTAAGGTAAATGATGATGAAAGGGACAACCGCTTCCTGGAGCCGGTCGGTCGTTTCCCTGAAATTGAGGAGGATGTCTCTCCCAGCCATTTGCTGGTTACAGACTATACCCGATTTATCCCTTGGGCGATTGAGACCTAAGACGTCGTCTTCATGGCAGCCGATGGGGGTATGTTATCAACCCATATCCGGTGGAATAAACGTACAGTTTACCACCGGCGATCATGGGAACAAATTTTGTGCTTAGCGGAACTTTTTAAGTGCGTACTTTCCCCCTGGATTATTACTTTCGAAATCCACATACGAGTAAATGGACATCTGTTCGAATTGCTAGTTTTCGTTCATCTCCATAATCTTCTTGCCCCAGGATTTGCGGTGAGACACTGTTTTAGTATTTCTTCTAGTTCTGCTGTATAATCTTCGTTGGGGTCATCATATTTTAGCACTTCAACAACGGATAGCTCGAATGCTTCTCGATCATATTTGTTCCACAGCTCCTGCAATTGTTTGTTTGGATGCCAATTTGCGGCCAACTTCATGTTTGTGCTGTTAAAGCTGGCTTTGGTATCATGGGAAGTGTCCAAGAATGTATCACCGGTTTCCTTGCAGTAATAAGAGATTACACCCATTTCTGGGCGTCTGAATTTATAAGATTGCAGAAGTTCTTTTCTACGTTTGTTGTCCATTTTGTTCACCTCAGACATATTATAGCCCAGGAAGCGGAAATACACCATCCACGCTCCGTAGACATCGGGTGCATCAGGTCAAGTTATCTACTTGTCTATTGCTCTCGGAAGTTTGAACAACTTTGCTGTACCCATCCATTCGCTTAGCTCCTTAGTTTGTGAAATCAGCTGCCGCGGCGATTTCAAGCCAATAGGAAACCTTATTATTATGTTTTTCCATCATAACACCCCTCTTTAAAATGAGGTTAAGCTTTAATTAAATCCTTTTCCGCAACTTCCTTATTAGATATTATGAAACCACTTTGCCTGTGGTAAAATCTTTGGGCCTGCTTGTTGGTAGCTGTAAATAAGAAGAATTTCCTAACATCCTGATTCTTAAAATATTCTTCGGCTTTTTTTATCATTCCTTTGCCAACGCCATTGCCACGGAAACCTTTCAAGGTGTAAATCCAATCAATATACCCCACTTTTTCGCAGTCTAAAAGGCTAAACATAATTGTGAGGTCACACCGTCCAATCACATGCCGATTGCCTTTTGCAATTACAATTTTACTATCCGTTAACTCCCCAAGATCCAAACCAAAAAGCGTCTGTTTATAAGCAGCCAAATCAATATCCCACAATACATCCGGTTCAGTTATACGAGCCTGTAGCTCAAATTCGCATATGGCCTCAATATCATGATTGGTTGCAACCGTAAAAGTTATGTTCTGTTCTGGCACGAGATAGCCCCCTTCCAATAGAGGGGAGATTCCTTCTTTTGCTAGGTTTCTTCTGCATGGACGAAGAGCTCCTTTTATTCTCCTAACGACATCAACACCACACTCTCAATATGGGGAGTGTGGGGAAACATATCCATCAGCCGGAGTCTCTCTACCTCATAGCCGCTTGCCGCAAACACCTTCAGGTCCTCTGCCAATGCCACCGGGTTGCAGGAGACATAGACCAGACGGGGGGGTTCCAGCTCAACAATTTTGTCTAATGCCTTGGGATGAATACCGCTTCTGGGAGGATCCACCACAATTAGATTCGGCATGTCAGTTAAATGATCTAGCTCCACCAATACATCTCCGGCAATAAACTCGCAGTTGGTCAGCTTGTTCAACCAAGCATTCATTCTCGCTGCGGCAATGGCTTCCTCCACAATCTCAATGCCGACAACATGCCGGGCTATAGGTGCCAGGATCTGTGCGATTGTCCCCGTACCACAGTAAAGATCATAAACCAAACCCGATTGGCTACCCGCGTACTCTCTTACAAAGCTAAAAAGCTTTTCTGCTCCCAATGAATTAGTCTGGAAAAAAGAAAACGCTGAGATTTTAAAAGAGAGTCCCAATATATTTTCGGTAATCATGGGTTCTCCGAAGATCACCTGCATGCTGTCGGCCTTGATGGTATCACCTTTACCGTCATTTACAGTGTGGAGAAATCCCATGAGTTTGCCCTTTAGCCCCAGCTGTTTGAGTCGCTCTTTTAACTCACCAAGATCCAATGCCATTTGAGAAGTGGTGACTAAATTCACCAATATTTCCCCTGTAGTGCCGGCTTTGCGGATTACTAAATGCCTCAATACCCCTTGTCGGCTCTTTTTATGGTAAAAAGGGACCTTCACTTCTTGAAAATAAGCGAGAACAAGCTGCTGTATGGCTAAAAAATCGGCATCCACCAAGCGGCAGTGGGGAGTGGGACTGATCTCGTAGCGCATGCGGCGCTTGTGCAGACCAAGGGTTAGTTTGCGGTCAGCATCATCACCAAAAGTATATTCCATTTTGTTGCGATACTCATATATATTGGGGCTGGGTTCAATCCCTTGAAAATCAAAGCCCTGTATCCCGGCATCACGGAGCAGCCCCAGCACTTGCTTTTCCTTTATGGCCAGCTGGGCTTCGTAAGGCAGGTGGAGATAAGTGCAGCCTCCGCAGGATCCGAACTGTGGGCAAGGTGCTTGGTCTTCTAAGGGCGACGGTTCCAAGATCTCCAAGATCTTCGCCTCGGTTCTGCCGCGGCGTTTTCTGGTCACTTGACACTTTACTTTTTGTCCCCCCAGCCCATCGTGGATAAACACTTTCTCCCCATCAATACGGACAAGGCCTTTATTGGGGAAGACAGTTTCTTCGATCACAGCTTCAAATACAGCATATCTTTTAAGCATATTTTGCCTCCATTACCGGGAATTGACGCCGATGCTTTGCTTTTGATTCTTGTTTGGCTGTAAATTTTCCTCTCTCAAACATCCCTATTTCATCTATTTACCATTAGAATGCCCAAAAGTATCCCTTAAAGGCAGCTTTGCTTGTGAGAGGTTTGCTTCTTTGGTATCATATAGCTAGCAAATAATGAATAAATAGGCTCTTTGCTTCGGCAGTTTTTGGTAGATATGTGGAAGGCTAGAAAAGACATTGAACAGTGAGAAGGGAGTCGTTGATTTGAGTAACCCCAACATGGAGCCGACTAATTTCATCGAAGATATTATCATCGAGGATCTTAAGACCGGCAAACATAAAAGTATCGTGACCAGGTTCCCGCCGGAACCCAACGGATATCTCCATATCGGACATGCTAAATCCATCTGCTTGAATTTCGGGCTTGCAGAGGAGTATGATGGTGTCTGCCATCTGCGTTTTGATGATACAGATCCCGCCAGTGAAGATCCTGAGTTCGTTGAGGCCATCAAACGAGATGTCAAGTGGCTGGGGTTTGACTGGGGAGACAACCTGTTTCATGCCGCCGATTATTTCGAAGCTTTGTATGAGTTTGCTGTTGAACTCATCGAAAACGGCAACGCATATGTTGACGATCTGTCCCCGGAAGAAATTCGTAAGTACAGGGGAAGTTGGACAGAACCCGGTAAAAACAGCCCCTACCGGGAGCGCTCTATAGAAGAAAACTTAGATTTATTTAAGCGGATGCGGGCCGGGGAATTTCCCGATGGCGCCAAAGTTCTAAGAGCCAAAATAGATATGGGCTCCCCCAACATGAATATGCGGGACCCGATTATTTACCGCATCAAGCGCATGCCCCACCACCGAACAGGCGATGATTGGGTGATTTATCCTATGTACGATTTTGCCCATCCTTTATCTGATGCTTTGGAACACATTACCCACTCCATCTGTACCTTGGAGTTTGAAGATAATCGACCGCTGTATGATTGGTTTTTGGAAAACACCAGTGTACCCAGCCGACCGCGGCAAATAGAATTTGCCAGGCTGAACCTGGCCTATACCATCACCAGTAAGCGCCGCCTGGCAAGATTGGTGGAGCTCGGTCATGTCGGGGGTTGGGACGATCCTAGAGTACCTACTATTGCAGGGCTCAAACGCCGAGGTTACACACCGGAATCTATTCGGGATCTCTGTGAGCGGGTCGGTGTTGCCAAGAACAACAGCCTCGTTGATATGGCTATGCTGGAACACTGTGTAAGGGAAGATCTAAACAAGCGGGCACCAAGGCGGATGGCTGTATTGCGTCCTCTTAAAGTCGTGATCGAGAACTTCCCCGAAGACAAAGTTGTGGAAGTCGAGGCAATCAACAATCCGGAAGATCCAAGTATGGGCAAGCGGAAGCTACCTTTGACCCGGGAAATCTATATCGAGCAGGAAGACTTCATGGAGGATCCCCCCAGGCGCTACCGCCGCCTAGCCCCAGGTCGCGAAGTTCGGCTGCGCTACGGCTATGTAATCAAATGTGAAGATGTAATCAAAAATGATGAGGGAGAAGTCGTCGAGCTGAGAGTCAGCTGCGATTTTGACACATTAGGCGGAAAAACACCCGACGGCCGCAAAGTCAGGGGTATCATCCATTGGGTATCGGCAGAACATGCCGTCGATGCTGAGGTACGGCTCTACGATCGCCTGTTTACAGTGGAGAACCCCGCGGAACGGGAGGACTTCGTGGATTATGTAAACCCCAAGTCTTTGGAAATCTTAACAGGGTGTAAGCTGGAGCCCAGTCTCAAAGACGGGGCCTTGGGCAGTTTTTATCAGTTTGAGCGTCAAGGTTATTTTTGCATAGATACCGAAGACTCCAAACCGGACAGCTTGGTATTTAACCGCACCGTGGCTTTGCGGGACACTTGGGCAAAGATCCAGCAAAGAAATGGCTAACGGACAGTAAGGTAAGTTCAATATTGAAACGAGCAAGGTGGGCTACGGCCCACCTTGTTATAGCAATGGTGTTCCTATACATATCCAGCTGGAATTAACAGGTAAGTGCAAATCAGTGTCGAAATTTAGGATAGTAAAGGGGTCTAATATAAGACAGAATGGGGAATCTCCATGACAACAGCCACCTCACCTCGTGAGGGTTACTACTACGAAGATGAGATTGAACTTAGGGAAATCATTGCAATCATAAAGAAACGGTTTTGGTTAGTTGTTATCTTGCCTTTGATTGCCGCTGTAGCAGCTTTCGGGGTATCAAAATTTGTGGTCGTTCCGGTATATGAGGCATCTGCACAGATTTCTCTTGGGAATTTTGGACATGCCATCTATGGGGAAATTACGCCATCTATAGAAATGCTGAAAAGTCGGGATTTCCTAAATGAAGTGCTGAATGGGCTGGGATTGGTTGATGAATATCGCTCTGTCCAAGATTTCGCCAAAGGTATCTCCATTGAAGAAGTGAGAGGCACTCGGATGCTGGCGATAAAATATGAGCATCATGACACTGTTCGGGCCAATGCAGTTGTGGAGACTGTAGTACAAAGATTTCTAGAGCGCTCCGATCATGCCTATAACCAAAGATATGCTTTATTGAGTTCCCGTCTTGCCAGACTGAAAGAGGAACAGGCAACTGCCGAAGCTGTATACTACGATCTATTGGAAACCCTGAATACACTGGAAAGTATGGATTTTTCCGAGCCCGAGATCGCACTGGCTAGAGCAAGGGTAATTGATCATTTAGCCAATGATAGGAACTTACTTCTAAGCTTAGATGGTGAGATCCACAACAGTCGCATGTCGCTTCTGGGTCTGGAAAAAACCATGATCATTGATACACCTATGGTTGGTTTGGATCCCATAAACGTCAGGCCCATGCTCAATGTGGCTATTGCCCTTGTGCTTGGAGGTATGGTGGCTTTGGGCATAGTATTTATTTTGGAATACTTCGAGAGCAACCCCCTTAAGGCTTAACAGTGCCGGGAGTCAGGAAAGGCTAAGTGACAGAAAATCTATATAAGGCGCCTCTCAATGGGGCGTTTTTTTATTTTCAATTTACTATTGCAAGTTTAATTAAACCGTGATACAATATCGGTGCACTAGGTAAGTGGTGCACTGGTGTTGAGGGAGGTGACTTGCTTGCCCAAAGAATTGCGAGTGGAACTTGAATTTGACTCCACCAGGCCGATTTACTTACAGATCATAGATGAAGTGAAGCGGGCAGTCGTTCGGAACATTTTGACACCCGGTGAGAAATTGCCCTCACAGCGGGAACTAGCCCTAAACGCTCGGGTGAATCCCAATACTGTACAAAGGGCATATAGGGAGATGGAAACTATGGGATTAGTTGAAACTAAGCGGGGGGAAGGCACCTTTATCAGCCAAGATGAAGGGTTTTTGGCATCACTTAGAAGTGAGATGGCTCATGCTGCAGTTCAAGACTTCGTGCGCCAAACCATGGCTTTAGGTCTTAACGAATCTGAAGTGATCCAATTGGTATCGGAATTCTTTCGGGAGGCGGGCGTGAAGGGAGGATCTGATCATGACTGAGCAGATGCTTGTTCAAACTAAAAACCTGACAAAGAGATTCGGACGAGTGCTTGCCTTAAATGATGTTTCCATAGAAATACCTAAAGGTATTGTAGTGGGGCTCGTAGGCCCCAACGGCAGCGGCAAATCAACTTTTCTCAAGCTGCTGGCCGGACTCGTCAGACCGGACAGTGGAACAGTCTTAATCAACGGTCAGAAAGTTGGATTAAAAACAAAAGCCCAGGTGTCATACCAACCGGAAATTGATCAATTTTACGATTGGATGAGTGTCGGCGATGCCCTAGATTACACCGCCGGGCTTGTACCTGATTGGAACTGGGAAAAGGCCCAGGAACTCCTCGGATTCTTGAATCTTGATCAAGGTGCAAGGGTAAAACACCTCTCCAAAGGCATGCGAGCCCGACTTAAGCTGGCGGTATCGATGTCCAGGGAAGCAGATCTATATCTTTTGGATGAGCCTCTATCCGGCATCGATCCCCCATCCCGTGTAAGGATTATCAAAAGTTTGATCGGGGGCTATGAGTCCGGGCGGCACACCATTATTCTCTCCACCCATGAAGTAGCTGAAACAGAAGGTATTTTCGAACGGGTAGTGTTTTTGGAAAAAGGCCGCGTCCGCATAGATGAAAGCGCAGAATCCATTCGGGCAGCCCACGGCCGCTCGATTCAGGGTTTGTTTGAGGAGGTGTACGAATGAAAGGTTTTGGGAAGCTTCTAAAAAAAGATCTTGAAAGCATCAAACAGGTGGCCATTGTTCAAGGTGTGGGCATTTTGTTGTGGAATCTGTTTTTCTTTACCCGGGTGGGTAAGGAGTCCCCTCCGTGGATGGTACTGCCTACACTCCTGCCCTTTGTTTTAGTATTCTTTTGGCACATAATGCAGACGGTGCAGGTTTACCGCCATGAGTGGCAGTTGGGCGGTATTTACCAGACGCTGACCATACCACAGCCCGGCTGGAAGATCGCCCTTGCAAAACTCACCGCTGTAATGCTGGGCTTTGTCTTAAATACCATCCTCGCGGCTGTGGGGTTTCTTCTCACAGTCTGGAGAGCCGGGTTTCGGGAGCTGGCCTTCACCTATGTAAACTCACTCATCCAAGCCATAACACTGGCTGAGTTTATCAAAACAACTTCTGTTTTCGCTTTAGGATATTTGATGCTGGGCATTAATATTGCGGTTGTCATACACGCGTCATACAACTGCATGCGGCTTACCTCGAGATTTCGCTTCCTCCTTGGGATCAGTCTGTTTACGGTGGGGTGGCTGCAAAGCCTGTTTGCCTCCGCAGGATACCATATCTTTCGGTGGGTGCCTCATTTCGCAATCAAAGTGCCCTTTGGCGATCCATTGAATATACCGCAAACGGTGAATGTGATCTTCAACAGCAGTATTATATTGGGCTATATTTTGGCTTTGGCCCTTACCTTTTGGTTGACAGGTTACCTCATTGAGAATGTACTGGAAGTATAGGGAGGGAACAGCATGAACAGGCGCATCGCTTTGTATGTACTGATTGCATTGACGGTACTTGGTTTCACTGATGTTAAATACGGGTGGTCTGACATGTTTGCGGCCCCACAACAGCCCTTCCAAGTGGAAGGTTTTGACAGGGCAGCCATCCCACCGCGGGATCCCGCAGCCATTCATACAGGCTCTTTACAAGCGGATCTTGCCCCAGGTGAGATGGTTAAGATAAGAAACAGCATCGGAAATATAAATATTACAGGTGCAGACACAAACGAGGTCGATCTTAGCTACACTATCCGTGTTTATGCCAATGATCAGGCATTGGCCGAAGAGTATTTATCTGGACTGAAATTGGATGCGGTATCGTCTGAAGGGGGCTTGGAGATTGACCTTATCAAACCGGGCTCTCGGCCAAAGATGATCAGTCGTGTTGAAATAGATATCCAAGGAAGCTTACCCAACACGGCTAAGGTAGATTTAGACAATAGTATGGGGGATGTTCACCTAGCAGATATTGCCGGTCCTTCACATATAAAAAACCAATACGGTGATGCCTCCATAAAAGGTGTTAAAGGCAACCTGACTGTCCATGCCCCTTTCGGCGGTATAGAAATTGAGGATGTCAATGGCACCTTGGTCTCCAGCGGCAATTACGGCAGTACTGATGTTAAGAATATCATTGGTGATGTCAGCATTGATTCGGACTTTTGTGCCATTCATGCAAAAGAGATCACCGGTTCGCTATCAGTTAAAAGCAGCTATAGTGAAGCCACCGTTGAAAACATAGATGGCAATCTCACGTCTGAAACTCGCTTTTCCACCTTCACTGGCAGAGACATCATAGGTGAAGTTAAAACCTATTCAACCTATGGTCGGATTCATCTTGAGTACATCTCGGGGGACATGGTTGTGGACACAAAGCATTCAGATGTAGACGTGATCTTAGGTGCATTTGATCATAATCTCAGCCTTGAAGCAAACCAGGGCGGCATCATCCTAAAAGGTGAGCTGGCCGGCCTCAAACCGGTTACCTCCGGTGAAACAAGGACTTTAGAACAAGTATTGGGGCGGGGCACTCACAATGTCCAAATAACCACTGTTTTAGGCAGCATTTCTGTGAAATGAGGTTCACAAAAAAGAGTTTTTAGGATCATGATTAATTGCCTCCACGGGCAGTATGGTGAACATTTGTGTTCCATATTGCCCGTTATTACATTTTGCAAAGTAATCCATAGTGAGAGATATGTCTTGCAATACTAATTTTGGAAGGATATTTCTGGTTTGTCCGGAATGTTATATGCGTCTAAAGAACTATGTACTTTGTCGCAGAACTTTTCCGCTTGACATTAATCTAAACACTATGGAGGGGTGTAAGTGTGGAAACACGGCCGCAATCCATGATGGAGGATGAAATCGACCTTAGGGAGCTTTTTCTTGTTTTATGGAAGGGAAAGTGGATCATCGCTGCTTTAGTGGTTGTTGCGGCTTTGGCTGCCGCAGTTGGAAGTAAGATGCTTCTGACACCGACCTATGAAGCTGTGGCGACACTGCTCATTATGCCACCTACATACCAGACCTCGTTAGAGCCGGAAGCATTGCCTTTGCAGACCTACCAGGCTTTAGCGTTAACGCCGTCCATAGCCGGCCAAGTTATAGAACGCTTGCAGTTAAAAAGCGGAAAAGGTGAACCACTTGCAGCAGGTGATGTTCTTCGTGCAGTAGAGGTGGATGTATTAACTCAAGATACAAGGTCAGACAGCCGCCAGGCAGCCGGCATTATACGCATCAAAGCTGCTTGGAGTGAGCCGGATATTGCCCGCGACATTGCCAATGCTTGGGCAGATGTCTTTATTGAGAGTACATCGCAAATTCGTAAAAGTGAATTGGATGAAGTGGCACAGGTAATCCTCAACCAGCATGGAGCCACAGAACGGATGCTGAAGGACTCAGAAAAACGGCTGATTGGGCTCCATGCTTCGGGAAGTGTTTCCTTAGCCAACCAACAGGTCGAAGTGTTGGTTGATCAATTAGGAGAACAAAGGCGGTATACTCTCCGCACACACTCTGAACTTGACATTAAACGCAACCAGCTGGAAGCATTGACGAATCAGCTAACTGCAGTGGAGCATGAGGGGGAATGGCTGGGATTTTCCCTTGAGCGGCTTTCCGGCCACGATCTCAACGGAATACCGGCAAGACAGCAGATCATTGAAGCTGCCAATCAATTAGTAAGGGCTCGAGATACTTTGGTGGATTTTGACAACCAATCTCAAATGTCTTTGGTAGAGCAAGAATTGAAAAGTGAGCAAACACAGCTGTCCAACTACCGCTCTAATCTATCGAAACTTAAAGCCAGATTACCCGAGGAAAAGGCGCGATATGTGGCCTTGGAGTCAAGGCTCCTAATGGAAGATGAAAAGCTCTTAATGTCACGCAGCCTTACAACCGATGCTCTGTGGAACGCTTTGGGTACAGATCTTGGCACTGTAGAAAAACTTGCAGGGTTGCGCCTTATCGATGAAACGGTAAATCCTATATATCTACAAATTGCCGAGTTGCTTACAGAGGCCAAAATCAACCTAGAAGCTATTCCAAACCAGATCAAAGCATATGAAGAAATGATCGGAATATCCAACAATCGCCTCATAGATTTGGAATCACAATTGCGCACACTGCAGCAGGAAAGAATGGTGCTGGAGGAACAGCTAAATTTCAGCACACGCCTATATGACTCTCTAAAGGAACAGTACTTATCCATGAGAGAAAAGTGGATGCAGTTGGCGGGGGAAGTAGCCATGTTGGAGCTGGAGGTTGAACGGGGTACCGAAGAACTCGGGCAGCAGGAAGCTGCTGTGGCGATTGCTGAAAATCGCTTACTGGAGTTGGAGCTCGAAGAGAGTGAGCTTGTACGAAACATCGAGTCACTGCAGCGAACACATCGAGTTCTGTCGGAACAAACAGAAAGCGCCCGCTTGGCAGAACTGCAGGCAACAGGAGATGTGCGCTTCGTATCAGAGGCTGTGGCACCTCGCTCACCATCGGGACCAAACCACAAGATGAATGTTGCTGTGACGGTGGTTTTAGCCGGCATGATCGGCGTTGGAGCTGTATTTATCATCAATATGTTCCAAACACATCCGGCCTAAACGGTTTTTAGTTTAGACACTAGTAAATCACCCCGGGGATTATCCACCGGGGTGATAAATTTTCTGCTTTGATGTGGTGCATTTGCTTCTGCTATGCAAGGGTGATCGGTACTGTAGTTTGAGGTCCGCGTTTGCCCTCTTTACTAACTGCATAAACTCGTAAATTTACCCTCCCGGGTGGTGCTCCATATGGTACAGTTTCATTTGCCCGCCAGGTGCCTTCTCCCTGATTGCGCAAACTGCCCCACCAGCCATACTCCGGTATAGAAGCCTGTACAGCATTCACCTCGCCGCCGACAACATCAGACACGGTGGCAGTCAACGTAACAGTGGTGCCTACCCTGGCAGTAGTCGGATTCAATGACGCCTCCAGTTTATAAGTGAACTCCTCAGCCACTTGCTTCACCTCCTTTGTGTTGTTAAGTGTTTTCGAGTCCCTTTGCCAGCAGCTCAACAATCCGTTGACTTTGCTCAACCGGCCGAAAGGCCTCGTTACCTACCAAAATTCTGGCAACATAGTTAGTCATAATGCCGATTAAAGCCTGGCTTGCCTCCCAAATGTCCAACTCTCTAAATTCACCGGATTCAATTCCTGACTGCAAAATAGCGGCAATCTGCCTGACCATTTTTTCATATATACCGATGATAGAGGGTCCGTCAGGCGGCAAGTCTCCGGCAAACCAAGCCTGGAAAATCAACTGCACTTCTGCCTCATTGGCCTGGCAGAAATGGATAAACGAGGCGATCCCTGTCTCCAGTCGCTCGATCGCTGTCAGACTCTTTCTCGTTTGATCGGGGTCTGTAGAATCCAACAACCGGGCAGCAGCCTGCCTTAGTATGTAGCTGTAAAGTCCCTGCTTACTATCAAAGTAATAATAGACCATTGGCAGCGTCGTACCTGCTTTATTGACAATATCTCTAACTGAGGTTTGGCCAAAGCCGTTTTGTGCAAACAGCTCCAAAGCCGCGCTGCTTATAGCCTCTTTCACAGGGCTTTCTTGTCTGTCGGGGAGTCTCTCGGAGCTGTTTTCCTCTCCGTTACACATGTCTTTGAGCCTCCTAACCAAGGCATCTAACTATCGTTAAATAAACTATAGCATAATTGGTAGTTTTTGTAAACCCTTTGCGGCATATTACTCTAATCTATCCATAAACATAAGACAGTCCGGCAGAAAGTACCAGCAAAGGCGGCAACTTAATTTGACACAGGTTATTGACAGTTGTGCCAAGCAAAGGTACAATGGACAATGAATGACTGACCCGTCAGTCATAGGTGTCAGGCTGGAGGAGATAACTTGAAAAAATGGCTGGTCTTAGGAATCATAATTGTCTTACTGGCAGCCGGTATAGGCTTTTTTGCTGTACGGCAGAATTCGGACGGAGAAAATCTTGCCGAAGCTGAAGCACCGGCTGAAGTTCGGCGACAAGCGGTCAGTGTGGAACTGGCTGAGGAGCGGGTTATACAGGAAAGGCTGAGCCTGCACGGCATTATCGCGCCGTGGGCAGAAGTCCACGTCGTTCCGAAAATGCCCGGACGTGTTGCCAAGGTAGCAGTGGAGGTAGGGGACAAAGTAACTGCCGGGGATCTTTTGGTACAGTTGGAGGACGAAGAGTTGGCCTTACAGGTCAAACAGGCCCAAGCCGCCGTGGCAAGTGCAGAGGCTGCTATAGCTAAGATTCAAGCCGGCGCGCGCCCGGAAGAAGTAGAACAAGCGGAAGCCGCCTTGGAGCAGGCAGAAGCCGGTTTTGAAAATGCCCGTCTTACTTATGAAAGGGCGGCCAAACTTCATGAAGCCGGGGTTATGGCCGGCAAAGACTGGGATGGTATCAAAGCCCAGTATGAGGTTGCAAAAGCCCAAAAACAAGCGGCATTGAAAACTGTGGAACTAGTAAAACTCGGGGCGCGGCCGGAAGATTTGGCATCTGCAAAAGCTGGTCTTGCCCAAGCAAAAGCCGCATTAGGACTTGCTGAACTTGCCCGCCGCAATACTTCCATCCGGGCACCAATTACCGGTGCTGTGAATAAAGTCAGCGTCCAAATCGGAGACATGGCAGGCAGCGGCCCCGCAGTACACATTGTTGATACAGGCAAAGTAAAACTCAATCTGCAGGTCAGTGAGCGGGAAGTTCTGCGTCTTGATCCCGGGCAAAGTGTAAAGGTGGCTTTAGATGCCCAGCCCGATGTAATGGTTGAGGGCAAACTGCAAAGCATTACACCCGCAGCCGATATGACAACCGGATTGTTTTCCGCAGCAGTTGAGCTCACCAATAGCGAAGGGATGCTGAAACCCGGCATGTACGGAACCGCCCATGTAGTTACTCGGGAAAGGGAAAGCGTTTTATCTGTTCCGGAAAGAGCCGTGTTTACCCATGAAGGTAGATCCGCAGTCTTTGTTGTCAAAGATGATTTCGCTGCTTTAAAACCGGTGACTGTAGGAGCTAAAGCAGATAATTTTGTGGAAATAATATCGGGAATTGAACCAAACGATGAAGTTGTCACCAGAGGACGAGAATTTATCACAGACGGTGCTTTAGTCCGGGTAGTGGAACGGGGTGCTGCCCAATGAAGTTAGCTGCACTTGCAGTCAGGCGACCTGTCACGATCTTAATGATGGTGGCCATTGTTTTAGTGCTCGGCTGGGTGAGTCTCACCAGATTGCCAATTGACCTGTTTCCCGATATTGAGGTACCCATTGTGGCTGTAGTTACAGGCTACACAGATGCCGGCCCCCATGAGGTGGAAAATCTCGTATCCCGTCCCATGGAGGAGGCCCTTGGGGCAGTAAACAACGTCAAAAGCATTACTTCATTGTCAGGTATGGGTTCATCCATCGTATTGGCCGAGTTTGACTGGGGTATAGATATGAACTTTGCTGCTTTGGAAGTTCGGGAAAAGATCGACCAAGTCAAAGCTTTTATCCCCGATGAAGCAGACAACCCCATGGTGGTCAAGTTTGATCCCACGTCAATGCCTGTCATGCAGTTGGTGTTAAACGGGGACCGATCTGATCACGAAATCCGCTATATTGCCGAGCATACCATTAAAAATCGCCTGGAGCGCATCGAAGGTGTGGCTTCAGTCAGTGTTTCCGGAGGCCAAGAAAGAGAAATCAGGGTTGTACTGCACCCCGGCCTTTTGGCCGCCCACGGGGTTTCCATTGATACGGTTGGTCAAATGATACGGGCCTCCAGTCTCAATCTGCCCGCCGGTACCATCGATGACAATGGTCATGAGTATGTGCTTAGAACCGCGGGTGAACTTGTGGATGTGGGACAAATCAACTCCATCAAAATTCCCACCCGGGGTGGCGGTCTTGTCAGTCTAACGGATCTGGG
>JAAYQZ010000118.1 GCA_012519025.1 Bacillota bacterium | reverse complement strand
CCGCCTGGAAAACCCTTGATGAAAGGCTGAAAGCCTTCAACAGCGCTTGGCGGCAAAGCGGATTCAGCGATGTTGAAGCCTACAGATCTGCGAAAAGAACAGAAAACGCACTTAAAATCTTGGCTGATGCCGTCAAAAGCTACCAAGAAGACATACATGCTTTAAAGAACCGCCTGGAACGGGCCCAAAAAGCGGCAGAGGGGCTTAAAGAGCCGGACCTGGAAAAACTGAAAATAGCAGCTGATGAGTCTTACCGACTTTCCCGGGAGGCTGTGGAATTTAGGGCTAAGCTGGAGCAAACAGCAAAAGATCAGACAAGACTCATGGGTGCATTGGAAAAAGTGTACGGGGAAATGGCGGAGCTGGAGGGGGAATATGGGGTTTTAACCCGCATCGCCAATGTGGCCGGCGGTAAGCATCCAAACACCTTGGGCATGAACTTCGAGACTTTCATATTAGCTGCTATGCTGGATCAAGTCGCTGAAGCTGCCAGCCACAGACTGCAGATCATGAGTAAAGGTCGCTACAGTTTGAAGCGCACTTTGGAAAGAAGAACCGCACGCAGTGCCGGTGGCCTCGGCCTGGAAGTCTTTGATATGTATACAGGCAGAGAACGCAGTGTTACTACCCTCTCCGGCGGTGAAGGGTTTATGGCATCTTTATCATTAGCATTGGGACTTGCCGATGTAGTGCAGGCAGCAAGCGGGGGTATTCATTTAGATACCATCTTTATAGATGAAGGATTTGGTGCTTTGGATCCCGAGGCACTGGATCTTGCCTTAGATACTTTGATCAGGCTGCAAAAAGACAGCGGCAGCATTGTTGGAGTTATTTCCCATGTGCCGGAGCTTGCAGAGCGCATTGACACTAGACTGAAAGTGGAAATGACGGATATGGGCAGTAAAACGCGGTTTATTGTGGATTAAAAAAGGGCATTCCAGCAGATTAGTTGACAAGCCGCCGTGGTCTACAACTCATGAAGGAGTGCAGCAGCCGATGAGCTGTGGGGTAGATGATTGTCAAATCCAGCTGCTGCCTCCTTGAGAAAGCAAAGCAGAAGCATTAGGCGAGGTTCTTGATTAAAAACCTCCGGTAGAATGGGAATGGGCTCGCATGCGCTGTGATTTGATGCTGTCTGCTACTGCAGCATGCATTGTTTTGTAAAACTCAGCTACCTCCGCGGGGGAGGGTATCATGGTGCCTTCCCGTTTGTGGGCATGAAGCCAAGCGATGGTGATGTCTTCTGCAATTTTGGCAGAAGTCTTCTCCATGAAAACAACCTCCTTTCCTTCATTGATGGGCTGTTTCCTTTCGACATGAAACGGCAAAATCCTTTTTAGAAAGTTTTGTCATTGGGACTGGGAAAGGGACTCAGATATTTCCACCGGGAAAAGCCCCCTCAGGTTAACCACAAGCAAACTAAAAAGCATAACCGCTCCTAAGAAAAATGGCCACTCAAATCCAATTTTGCTCCCCAGAAAATAGGTAATCACCGGGCCGCTGGCTGCTCCAAGATCACAAAATGAAGCATATCTGCTTAAACGTTTAGCCCTTTCTTCTGGTTCGCTTTGGTATGTAGTATCCCCGATAGCTGTATCATAGACTACATCCATTGAATTGCCCCCTAAAAATAAAAGGCAGGCTACCAACACCGTGGCCAGAGGCACTTTGATGAAGCCGAAAAGCAAAAGACAAAAAGCCATCACCAATGTAACTAGGCGGAAAATGCGCTTTCGACCCCAAAGGTCGATCAGTCTTCCCACAAGGGGCGACACCACAAGGCTGCTTGTCCAGCGCACTGCCAAAAGCAGGCCGGAAACAGTGGCAATCCCCAGCGTCCAAAAGCCCAAGCTCACCATGTCTCCCAGCCTTTGGTGGAGTACCAGGGATAAGCTTGAAACTACTACACCGGCACTGACGAAAGTGTTGACAAACCCGCCCCAATAACACATTGTGGACGATAACTCCGGGACAACAGCTTCTCTTTCCTCCACAGTCTCCCTTGCCTCTTCCTGCAGTGTTTGGGGAAGCAAATGGCGGAGTCGAAAAACTAGTAAGATCCCCAAAACAGATAACGCCGCCATTACAGTCAGTCCGAACTGGTAGCCTGCCTGATCTACTAAAAACCCTCCAAACACAGAGGTAAAGGCAGAACCAAGTCTGGTAACGGCGTGGTGGGTGCCGATGGCAAGGCCCAAAGAAGTGCTCGATGTACTTAAAATGATCAAAAAGCTTCCCAAACGCAGGTATGACCAGCACATGCCCCATAAAGCCCTTGCCAACAAAAGCGCCAAAAGCCCCCAAGCCCTGGAATATAGAAAGGTGGATATGACGGCTAAAATCATGGCTTCCAGTAGGGGTCTAAACCAGCTCCACTTTTGGTAAGTTAAGGCTGCTAAAGGGTTTGTTCCAAGGCGCACCCAGCGGTTCATGGACAACACAAAGCCCACTGCCATCAGCGGTATGCCAAGTTCCTCGGCATATAAAGGCAGCACACCATAAAGCAGCGAGTCTCCAAACAGTGAGATGGCAACAACCGCTGAAACTACATAAATAGCCGGATGGTTGCGCGGGCGAGTATCCGCAGCAGCAGGTTGATGATTCAACCGCTGTGCCGGGCAGTACAACCCCCGGGCCCCACCCTCAACACTGCTGTATAAATATAGATCACAATTACCCCCTCACCTTGGAATTTTGTCCCGCTTGGGATTATTCGATGTTGCCCACTTAAAACCTGCCGGATCCATACGAGGAAGGTGAGATAAACTACAGAACATGGTATTGGAGTCAAAGTACAGTTATTAAGGAGTAAGAAAATGCACAAACACAGCGGGCAAAAGCCCAATGTAATTTGGATTTTAGGCATGCCGACACTGGATTAATGGGGAACTCTGTTTCTGCATTTCATATGCAGCATCCTCAGGCTGTGTATCAAGCTGGTATCGAGCTGATCAGACTGCCTGCGGTATCTTCTAAGTGTGATCCGCGTATCGCCACCAGATTAAAACTGCCACACTACCTACCAGTCCCATGAGAAAAGGCAGGATCAGATTAAACATGCCAAGCTTAGCAAAGGTTGCCTCTCCTGCGGCCCCACTGAACAAGCCGGGGATGGCCCAAGGGAAATAGATATCAACACCAAAAATACTGCTCAGTTGAGCGATCACGATGGTCAAAATGACAAACCCCAAAGGTGAAAGATATCCTCGACCAATGGAGGCAATGAAAGCTGCAGGCACAGACAGACTGATCACCATCAGGGTGTTAAACCCGTACTTCCAAAAACTATGTACTACGGCCCCAAGGTTGACCCCATCCAAGTGCAGGAGCTTTATCACAAGACATCCAACCCCGTATACCAAAACTGCCAGCATGCCGCACCACACTGCCCCTACAGCAAGCTTTGCTGACACAATATGCTCCCGGGAAACGGGGAGTGCCAACAGATCCGTTACAGTCCCATCACTGTATTCCCGGCCAAAGATCCAGCTGAAGACAAACCCAAAACCAATTAACCCGCCCACAGCAATTAAAAGTTCAAGTTGGGCAGTGAACCAGGTCAAATTGGATTCCACGGGCACAGGCATGTTGGTGCCGATGGTTCCGGCTGCAATCAAGGCAAACAATATGGGAAAGATGCAGGCCGCAGCAAGTGAGATCCAAAAGATCACCGCATGGCGCACCTTCATGCTTTCTGCCCAAAAAGCATCCAAAAAGCTCACTTTATTTCCCCTTTCCCCTGCTGACAATCCGCACGAAATATGTTTCCAGATCCTCTGTTTCAACCTCTACATGGATTGGTGGTAGACCGGCGCTGACTAGGTGTCGGACCGCTGTTTCCGGTTTTAGGATCACATGTTCATCACATATGCTAAGTATTTTTTGATCAGGCTTTACCTTAATACCTGCCTCTTCAAGCACCGACAGTGCCCGAGCATTATTGCGAGTTTTTAAAACCAGCCTCTTTCTAACCCTTTGATCAAGGCTTTCACTGTCCAATTCCTCAATCAAACGCCCCTCATGGACGATTCCGATCCTTGTAGCGAGCTTTGCTACTTCTCCCAATAGGTGACTGGAGAGAAAAACGGTGACACCTTTGAGGGCCAGTTCCTTAAGCAGTTTTCTAATCTCAATCATGCCGGCAGGATCCAATCCATTAGTGGGTTCGTCCAAAATTAAAATTCTGGGACCATGCATCAGTGCCTTGGCAAGGCCCAACCTCTGCAAATTTCCTAAAGACAAGTGTGCAGCTTTTCTGTGCACATAAGGACCCAAACGCAGTCTGGCCACGACTTCATCGAGTCTTCCTTTATCTTCAATACCTCTGAGGCGGTGGAACAGCTTGAGGTTTTCCCAAACAGTCAGCTCAGGGTATGAATGGGGTGCTTCAACAATATACCCTACATCGGACCAAAGATGATGACACCCGGTTTTGATCCTTTTACCCAGCACATATGCCCTACCGCCAGTGGGGCGGCACATACCCAAAAGCATGCGGATTGTAGTTGTTTTACCTGCACCGTTGAGACCGATGAAACCGTAAATTTCGCCTGTTTCAATGGACAAAGAAAGATCATTTACCGCCCGGACTCCGTTGAAATCTTTTGTAAGGTTTGTAGTCTGAATTGCGACCACGGTTTTCCCTCCCTCACATCTGAGCTGCGGGCTCCAAAAGCCCATGCAGGACGAATTTGCATACCTGATCTGCCAAATGCTCTTGTTGACGCTTTGTGTCGCCCATCTCCCAAACACCTCCAAAGGCGTGGGAAAATCTGATACAAGCTGCGGTCATACTCATCATGAACGTAAGGAAAAGGGTGGGATCGAAATCCGCTCGGATAATGCCCTTTGATTGTGCCTGTTCTATCACCTCATGCAGTTTGGACGCATCATCAGGGTGATAAGTTATACTGTTCCAGGTTTTCCATTCTTCCGCGGCTTCCCAAAACAGAATGCTCAAATATCGCGGGTGGTTGAACAAAAACTCTAAAGTTAAGGTGATCACATCTGCAAGCAGTGTTTTAAAGCGCCCACGATCCAGCACAGGCTCGCCGAGCAGCTGATCAAAGGCAGCCTTCATGGCCAAATCGCCAAGTTTGTCGGCATGTTTGACGACTTCAGTGTATAAAGCCAGCTTATCCCCGAAATATTGATAGATCAGGCTTTTATTATACCCCGATGCTTCTGCGATGGCGTCTATGCGGGCACCGGAAAACCCCTCTGATCCAAAAGTCTCTTTGGCAGCATCCAGTATCAGGCTTTTTGTGTGTGCGGCATCATATGTCCGCCGACCGGACTGATTTTTAGTGCCCAAACCAAACATCCTTTCAATGTATCTGCACAATCTAACCAGTTGGTTATATTATACTTGCCCTCAGTCCTGGAATCAAGGTTGGCTTAGGGCTGACTGCTTCAGCAGGAATCTCATGCCCGGAAACGAAAGCGTGATCAGCAGCAGAGTATGGAAGGAAGGGGCGCTTAGTGGTGCAGACAGAAAAACACCGGATGTATAGTGCTTTCGGCGCAAATGATGTGGGGATTGATGGGCGGGTCTTTGTGGGGGTGTCCTCGACAGGCATTTACTGTCGCCCAATTTGTCGGGCCCGCCGACCCAAAGTTGAAAATTGCACTTTTTATAAGACGGCGGCTGAGGCGGAAGCCGCCGGGTTTCGCCCCTGTTTGCTTTGCCGGCCGGAGATTGCACCGGCTGCAGATGCTGAGGACTTCTCCAACATAACGGCATATCGGGCAGCACAATTTTTGCAGGAGCATGCAAGCAGCGCAAACTGCCTTAATGGAGTTTACAGGCGGGTTGCTTCAGAAGCTGAACTTAACCCGATTTTCGAAGGGGAGTTTAATGTCACTTTAAGCCAATATCTGGAAACCTGTCGACTTCAGCTTGCCAAAAGCCTACTGACAGATAACCAGCTGTCTATATCACAGACCGCTGAAATGGCCGGTTTTACCGACTCGCAATTGTTTCTGCAAACCTTTAAAACTAAGTATAGGCTGGATCCTAAAAAACTGCATCGCAAAAAGGCGGACCCAACAGCATCCACAAATACCATAACAGTGTCATTGGGCTATCGGCCGCCCTATCTGTGGCAGGCAGTGCTTGATTTTTTCACTATGCGGACCATCCCCGGAGTAGAGCTGGTAGAAGACGGTAAATACTACCGTACGGTGCGCATTGCCGTCCCAACCGGCGAAACTGTATCCGGTTGGGTGCGGGTGGAACACCATGCTAAAAACAATACACTGTGTGCAATCATCAGCCGAGGCCTTTGGCCCGCGGTTTCTACTGTACTTGCCCGGGTAAGACATCTATTCGATCTGGACGCTGCTCCTGACAAAATCCAAGAACAACTGGAGACTCTGAAAGAGTTTCATCCCAGGCTTCCTATGATCGGTATGCGGGTGCCGGGGTGTTTTGACGTATTTGAGATGGCGGTAAGGGCCGTGTTGGGCCAACAGATTACTGTTAAGGCCGCCCACACGTTGGCGGGCAGATTTGCCGAAGCCCTCGGGATCCCTCTAGAAGAGGCGGGGGGACACGCAGAATTGACCCATTTGTTCCCTACAGCAGAGACCATTGTTAGACTTTCCGGACCCATCGCAGATCATTTAGGTCCGCTTGGAGTTACCTCCATGCGCTCCAGGACTATTTTGGAACTTGCCCGGGTGATCACAGAAAACACTGTAGACTTTTCATATTGGACTGAACCGGAAGCAGAAATCAAAAGACTGCTCAAACTGCCGGGCATCGGGCCCTGGACCGCCCATTATCTGGCAATGCGGGTTATGGCGTGGCCGGATGCTTTTCCCCACGCCGACTACGGTATTAAAAAAGCCCTTGCACCCCGCACCCCCAAGGATATACTGGCATTAGCTGAAGCATGGCGACCTTGGCGGGCTTATGCCGCGATGAACCTTTGGAATTCTTTGTCAAATGGATAGGTAAGGTTTCTTGAAAAGGCATGTGAAGTACGTCACTTGGTAAAGTTAGAGAGATAGCGGGTCAGCGAACACCCTGACAAGATCACAGACCTAAAGCACAATTTTAAATAAACCCTTGACATTGCTCCATCCCAGTGGTAAACTAATGCCAATTATACAAGTAAATTCAATGAACAAGGTTAGTAGGTATGATGGTAATGCCAAAGAGAGTCGGCACTTGGTGGGAAGCCGATGCAGGAAGTCATACTGAATGGACTTGGGAGAAGCGCGGTGAAGTTAGTAGCCGTCGCCGGATGTCCTCCGTTACCGGGGCGGGATATTGATTGACAATTTGTCATGCGTATCCTTAAGATGAGTGGGGGAGGATTATTCCGACCCAACCTAGGTGGCACCACGGAAGCAGCGCTTTCGTCCTATTAGAGGGCGAAGGCGTTTTTGTTTTCCAAAGAAGTTGGGCCCATTTCTTTGGGAGCGGTGCCGGAGCAAAGATGAGCTGAGTCGAGAAAGTCGGCGGCATTTACAACACGTAAGGCCGCCGACGGAGCTGAGTTTGAGACGAGGAGGTCCAAAATGAATATGTTTCGTAAAGTGGTCCCACTGCGGACCGTAGTGTTTGCGTGTTTCGTGATCTGTGCAGTCGTTTTCGGTGTGAATTTAACCGTACTCGCAAAAACCGTTACCATTGCCCAAGGGGTGGATGCCACCACCTTAGATCCTCACATGTCCCACGACACCCCTACATCAGTAGTGACAGGCAATATCTTTGACAGCCTGCTGAGGCGGAGCCCCACAATGGAACTGGAGCCGGCTCTAGCCGCATCCTATCGACAGGTCAATGATTTGACATGGGAATTCATTATGCAGGATGAAATCACATTCCACAATGGAGAAATCTTCGACGCCCACACAGCCAAATACAGCCTGGAGCGGTTGATGGACCCCGCACTTATGTCACCTCAAGCATCACAGCTGAGAAATATTGAATCTATCGAGGTTCCCGATAGTAAAACCCTGCGTGTTAAATCGAAAACCCCCAGCCCACTTATACCCATACAAGTGGGCAATGTGGCCATGCTGCCGCCTTTATATGCGGAAGAGGTGGGCCCGGCGGCCTTTGCACAGGCACCGGTGGGGACCGGCCCTTATAGATTAAAAGAATGGATAAAAGACGAGAAAATTATCCTTCAAGCAAACGGCGATTATTACCGCGGCGCACCGGCTGTTCAAGAAGTGGTTTTCAGGCCCATCCCCGAGACTGCCTCCCGCATCGCGGAACTTAGAACAGGTGCAGTTGATCTGATTGCCAATGTGCCGCCACATCAAGCTGCATCTATTGATGCACTGCCGGATCTCAAGGTGCGTACAGCGCCCAGTTCCCGCATCATCTTTATCGTGCTAACAACAACAGATGGCGGTCCTTTGGCCGATAAAAGAGTAAGACAGGCACTTAATTATGCTGTAGACAAAGAAGCCATCGTTCGGGCTTTGCTCGGCGGATATGGGTATGTATTGGCTTCCCCCCTGCCCAACAATGCCTTTGGTTTTGATCCTACTTTGCAGTCTTATCCGTATGAACCGGAAAAAGCTAAACAGCTGTTGAAGGAAGCAGGTTTCCAAGAGGGGTTTGACCTTATTTTTGAAGCCCCCCAAGGTCGCTATCTTATGGATAAGGAAGTGGCCCAGGCAGTCAACGGCTACCTGCAGGATATTGGCATAAAAACTCAGTTTAACGTTTTGGAATGGGGCGTTTTTGTAAGCAAACTGTACCAACATGACGGTGCTCCCATGATGCTTTTGGGTTTGGGCAGCACAACCTTTGATGCTGACCCCTACCTGTTTACACAGCTTCGAAGTGGTGAAATCTCTTCATATTACTACAATCCCGATATAGATGAGCTTTTAGATGCCGCACGAAGTGAAATGGATCCAAAACAAAGGGAAGCGCTTTACGTCCAAGTGCAGGAGCTTGCGGCAGATGAAGCGGCATTGATTCCCCTTTACCAGCAGGTAGATTTGTTTGGTGTGCACAACCGGGTGATCTGGGAACCCCGATCAGATGAAATGATCTTAGTCTACGATATGGATGTGGCGCCATGAATAAGGTCAATGGGCTTGCAGCCAAGATCGCAACATCAATCGGGGCGGTGATCCTGCTTTCTATGATCACCTTCATCTTCACAAGGGTAAGCGGTGATCCTGCATCACTGCTCATCCCTTCTGATGCAACATATGAGGAGCTCTTGGAAATGAGGGCACTGCTTGGGTTGGATCGTTCTTTGCCTGCACAGTTTTTGACATTTGCATCCGGTGCTTTAAAGGGGGATTTCGGATTATCGCTGCGCTATGGCCAGCCGGCCATGGAACTTGTACTAGCCCGGGTGCCGGCTACATTGGAACTTGCTTTTTTTGCGGCATTGATTGGTTGGGCAGTAGCTGTTCCCTTGGGGATTTTATCAGGCTGCAAACCTAATTCTGTTTGGGATGCTGTGGCCCGATTTATAGCGTTATTCGGTCAGTCTATGCCTGTGTACTGGTTGGGAATCCTGTTGGTAATGCTTTTTTCCATCAAACTCAGGCTACTGCCGGCTTCAGGTAGAGGCGGTTTTGGCCACTTAATCTTGCCGGGACTTGCTTTGTCATTGAACCTGATGGGCAGTGTCACCCGGGTTTTGCGGGCCAGCATGGTGGAAATTCTCCGTCAAGACTACATTCGGGCAGCTCGGGCCCGGGGCATCAGCCAAAAAGCCCTGCTTTTCAAACATGCTTTGAAAAACGGTGCAGTCGGTATGGTTACCGTGATCGGTCTGCAGCTGGGCAGCTTGGTGGGAGGCACGGTTGTCACTGAAACGGTGTTCGCCTGGCCGGGGCTGGGGCGGTTTATCGTACAAAGCATTCAATTCCGTGACTTTCCGGTAGTCCAGGCCGGTGTATTGTTTTTGGCAGTCGTAATTGCCCTAATCAACACTACAACCGATCTAATATATCCTCTGTTGGACTCAAGAGTGAGGGTGTGAGAAGATGGCCATCGTTGAAAGGGATTTAACAAAAAACTTGCCTTTATCAAAAACTGCAGCACCAAGTAAGTCCAGCAGCCAGAGGCAGTCTTTAGGTGGCTTTGGTGTCAAACTGGCATTTGCGGTCATTTTAGCAACATTGCTGGCTGCTGTGTTTGCACCCATCTTAGCTGTTTCGGATCCGTACAGACAAAGTTTGGTGGCACGGCTTAAGGCCCCGATATTTGTCGGAGGCTCCGGCCCCCACATTCTAGGTACCGATGCATTAGGTAGAGACATTGCAAGCAGACTGATCTACGGTGCCAGGCTATCTTTGTATGTATCTGTAACAGGTGCATTAGGTGCTTGTCTCATCGGTACGACTTTAGGACTTGTGGCCGGCAGATATGGTGGATGGGTGGAACGGATTTTGCTGGGGATTATCAATATGCAGCTTTCCATCCCCTTTATATTATTGGCTATTACTCTGGTGGCTGTGACCAAGCCGGGTGTGACAAACATCGTGTTCATCTTAATTGCCACAGGCTGGGCAGGATATGCAAGGGTAATCCGGGCCGAGACCCTCAAGCTGAATGAGGCAGGTTTTGTGGAATCGGCTGAAGCCATCGGGCAAAAAGAACACCTTATTTTATGGAAACACTATTTGCCCAATCTGCTGCCTCAAATTATAGTGCTGGCATCGATGGACATCGCGAAGTTTATCGTTTTAGAGTCATCACTATCTTTTTTGGGCTTGGGTGTAGAACCGTCTATTCCCACCTGGGGCAGTATGGCCGCAGAAGGCAGAGAATACTTGGCTACCCATTGGTGGCTGACGACTTTACCGGGGCTTGCGGTTTTCAGTGTCTGTTTGGCATTAAATACAATCGGAGATTGGCTTCGGGAAAGGCTTGATCCAAGAAGCACGGTGAGAGGATGATTTCATGTTAGTCATTAAAGCAGGTTACTTAATTGATGGAGTCAATGATGGGGTTTTGGAAAACCAAGCTGTTGTGATCGAGGGAAATAAAATTACCCACATCTGTCCCCTTGATGAAATTGAAATACCGGCTGACGCCGAAGTCGCAGATCATCTGCATGGATACCTAATGCCGGGTCTCATCGACTGTCATGTGCATCTTTGTTCCCCGGGCGCCGCGGATCCGAGGCCTTTTAAAGATGAACCCGAGGCTGCGCTTGCTTTCAGAGCAGTGGCCAATGCCGACAAGACACTGAAAGCCGGGTTTACCACTGTGCGCAACCTGGGCTCTAAATTTGATGTAGACATCAAATTGAAAAAGGCCATTGAACAAGACATCATTTGGGCCCCAAGACTAGTCGCCAGCGGACGCTGTGTAGCGATTACCGGAGGCCATGGCCATGGCGGTGGTATTGAAGCAGATGGCAAATGGGAAGTTATCAAAGCAGTGCGAACTTTGGTCAAGGCCGGTGCCGATGTAATTAAACTTATGGCCACCGGTGGTGTAATGACCGAGGGAGTAGAACCCGGGGCAGCGGAACTTACCAAAGAAGAGCTGATATTTGCTGTAGCAGAAGCACATCGAGCCGGACGCAAAACCGCTACCCACGCCCAAGGTAATACCGGAATCCGCAATGCCGTCGAAGCCGGTATTGATTCTGTAGAACACGGTGTTTTTCTCGATGAAGATATTATTGAAATGATGGTAGAAAAAGGTACGGCTTTAGTGCCTACTTTATCTGCACCCCACAAGATCAATGCCCACGGCATAGAGGGTGGCATTCCTAAATACGCTGTGGAAAAAAGCGCAATGCTGTTGGAGCAGCACCAGGAAAGCTTCCGTGCCGCTTACAAAGCCGGGGTGTTGATCGGTCTTGGCACAGACGCCGGTACTCCTTTTAACTATCACGGCAGCAATGCCGGGGAACTGGAGTTGATGGTGAAAGCCGGCATGAGCCCCATGGATGCTATCAGAGCCGGTACCCATAACGCGGCTATTGTATTGGGACTTGACCACAAGATCGGCAGACTCGCCCCAGGCTATCTGGCAGATATCCTCCTGGTTAAAGGCGATCCCTTGAAAAATGTGGGAATCCTGGCCGATACCAAAAATATTGTGCAGGTATATCTTGGGGGCAAACCAGCCAAGGTGTGAGATGGTTTATGCGCCCGCTTACCCACAGGTGAGCGGGCACTGCCTATCAGGTTAATCCGCTCCCACAATTTCATGGGGAACATACAATTCCTCCAGATAAGCTAGATCATCTTCAGTGAGGTTCACATCCAAGGCACCGACGGCATCTTCGAAATGCTCCTTTTTGGTTGCACCGATCAGGGGACTTGCCGCGCCTTTGGCAAGCAGCCAAGCTAAGGAAATTTGGGCCATGGATGCCCCGTATTTTTGCGCAAGTTCATTTACCCTAAGCACTATCTTGTAATCTGTTGCTTGGGTGCTGTCATATTTGGCAACAGCTACTTTATCTGTTTGACTGCGCAGTGTGTCGGTTTCCCATTCCAATCGGGCAAGTCTTCCGGCAGCAAGAGGGCTGTAGGGAGTCAGTGCCACATTTTGTTGTCTGCAGATGGGGATCAGCTCCCGCTCATCTTCACGGTAAATTAAGTTGTAGTGGTTCTGCATGGAGACGAATTTGCCCCAACCATTTTTTTCCGCTGCCAACTGCATGTTGTAAAACTGATACCCATACATGGCTGAAGCCCCAAGGGCCCGCACTTTACCTGCTTTAAGCAGGCTGTCAAGCGCTTCCATCGTCTCTTCAATGGGGATCTTGTAATCAAAACGGTGGATTATATAAAGATCGACATAGTCTGTGCCTAAGTTTTTTAACGATTGATCGATTTCCCTAAAAATGGCCTCTTTGGAAAGCCCTCCCTGGTTGAAATAAACTTTTGTTGCCAATACGACTTGATCGCGAACTGTATTTTTCTTAATAGCCCTGCCCAGGTACTGTTCACTTGTGCCGTTGGAATAGACGTTTGCGGTATCAAAAAAGTTGATTCCCAAATCAAGAGCCTTTTTCACTAAGGCCTCGCTTTCGGTTAGTCCCAGTGTCCAGGCATGGAAGTTGCTTTTGGGATCACCGAAGCTCATGCATCCCACACAAAAACGGGAAACTTCGAGATCCGAGTTTCCAAGTTTTACATATTTCATCAGATTACCTCCATATGGCAGTATTTAGCTAATTACACAATTATCGAGAAGCGGCAAGGTTCCCTCCTTATGGTCGAAAAACTGCAGTAGTGCTTTTTCATGTGCCGATCTTTTCAGAGCCAAAATCTTGACTTTGGTATTACAGAGTAATACAATATAAGTAATACATGGTAACACCTGCCTATACTATAAAAGGAATGGGGGCATTGCAGAGGCATGAAAAAGCAAGAAGTGATTACCTTTAAAGTAGATGCGACTCTGAGCAAAGCCATGGAGGGGATCCCCAACCGCTCAGAATTCATTCGCTCAGCGATATCAGCCGCCTTGAACGGGGCCTGTCCCCTTTGCCGGGGCACAGGTACACTCACATTGGAGCAGCAAAGACACTGGAGGGCGTTTGCTGAAAATCATCGGGTCGAAAGATGTGAAGATTGTCATTCTTATCATCTGGTTTGTGCCGCGGGGACAGACTAAAACAGTTCCTGGAATCTGCAGTTTCATAAGAGGGGAGCCCTTATGAGTATAAAATTACGCGGCTACAAAAGGTATTTGCTGTTTTTCCTGGTTTTGATGGGGATGTTCATCTGGGCAGTTGGCTCCATTCCCACTGCCGGTCCAAAACAGGCTGAGGCAGAGGCAATTAAGGTTTTTGTAAGCATCTTGCCCCAGAAATGTTTCGTGCGCAAAATCGGACAAGACAAAATCGAGGTACAGGCCTTAGTGGGACCCGGCCAGAACCCTGCTCTGTATGAGCCGCTGCCGAGGCAAATGGCGGATTTAAGCCATGCTTCGCTGTATTTTTCCATAGGTGTTCCCTTTGAAACAGCCTGGCTTGACAGAATTCAAGCACTAAACCCCCATCTGAAGATTGTAAATACACAACAAGGCATTGAGCTAAGGGCCATTGAAGGCAGAAGATCTGATGTAGGTGGGGAAGTAAAAGATCCCCATATTTGGCTTGATCCGCTCTTGGTAAAACAGCAGGCTTGGATGATCTATCGCGAACTTGCGGCCTTTGATCCCAAGAACAAGGATTTCTACGAAGAAAATCTGATGCTGCTTCTCAGCGAGCTCGAAGCTCTCTATCGTGAGCTGGAAGATATTTTTACAGATTTAAAGACCCGCCAAATCATGGTTTTTCACCCGGCATGGGGATATCTGTTGGATCGCTTCGGTTTGAAGCAGATCCCAATCGAACTGGAAGGCAAAGAGCCCGGCCCCCGGGACCTGGCAAATATTATAGAAACGGCTAAACGAGAGGGCATTAAAGTGATTTTTGCCGAAGCACAGTTCGATACAGTGACAGCTGATTCCGTGGCTCGGGCTATAGGAGGCAAAGTAGTGAAACTTGATCCCTTAGCAGAAGATTACTTTGCCAATCTGCGGCATGTGGCAAAGGTAATCCTAAAGGAGCATTGATGGGATGGCAGCTGTAGTTGAGTTAAACGGAGTGGACTTTTCCTATGGTTCTCGACTGGTATTAGGAAATATCGAACTGGCCGTTTTTGAAAATGATTTTTTGGCGGTGGTTGGGCCCAACGGAAGCGGCAAGACAACCTTGCTCCGTCTGATACTGGGGTTTTTGATACCGGATCAAGGCCGGGTGAGTGTTTTTGGCCTTCCCGCCGATAAAGCCGGGACTCACATAGGTTATGTACCTCAACACGGCAATTTTGATGCCGGTTTTCCTATTTCAGCATTGGAAGTGGTTTTAATGGGTAGACTTCACGGCAGGGCATTTTTGCCTCGATACAGTGAAGGGGACTACCGGTCAGCAGAATCGGCTATGCACGCTCTGCGGGTTTATGATTTGGCCCATCGCCCTTTTGGTGCACTGTCAGGAGGCCAAAAACAGCGGATATTGATCGCCCGTGCACTTGCAGCTGCTCCTAAATTGTTGGTGCTTGACGAACCAACAGCCGGTGTAGATGAGGCAACCGAAAAGGATATTTGGGAGCTGTTGGCCCGGCTGAATGAGGAAGTCACCATCATTGTAGTTTCTCACAATGCCGCGCTGATTGCACAATATGCGAAGGAAGTACTGTATTTGGACGGAAGCCTTAAACAACAACCCGGTTATAGTTTGGTGTGAACCGATGATAGCATGGGGACTTCGGACTTAAAAGCAGCAGGGTGTAAGGTGTGGTATATTTATGGTTGAATCTATCCTCGGCTTTTTAAAATATGAGTTTATTCAAAATGCGGCCTTTGCCGGTTTGCTTGCTAGTATAGCAGCAGGGGTTGTTGGTTCTTATGTTGTCATCAAACGCATCACTTTGATCAGCGGTGGTATCGCCCATACTGTTTTAGGTGGAATGGGAATTGCGTATTATCTTGGTAAAGAACCGCTGGCAGGAGCAATCGTCGCGGCGATTTTCTCCGCGTTTTTGTTGGGCCTGGTCAACCTAAAAGCCAAACAGCACGAAGACACTATTATCGGTGCTTTGTGGGCCGTGGGCATGGCGTTGGGAGTCATTTTCATGGCATTGACCCCGGGGTATAACGTAGATTTGATGAGTTTTCTATTTGGCAATATCCTCATGGTCACTCATCCTATTTTAAGGCTCTTGTTTTACCTGGATACTGCAATTTTACTTGTGGTGGCGATTTTCTATCGCCAGTTTAAGCTGATTTGCTTTGATGAAGAACTGGCCCGTCTCCAGGGACTTCATGTTGAGGCACTTTATGTGCTTTTGCTTTGCCTGATTGCCCTTACAGTAGTTATCTTGATCAAAGTGGTTGGGTTAATCTTGGTAATTGCCTTGCTTACACTGCCGGCAGCTGTGGCGGGATTGTTTACCCACAGCTTGGGACGAATGATGGGATTGGCCGCGGCCTTGAGCTTGTTTTTCACATGGTCAGGTCTAGTTATTTCCTATAATCTCAATTTGCCGGCCGGCGCTGTGATGGTGATCACAGCCGGGGTGAGCTATCTTGCAGCATTGAGTTGGAAAAGATTGGACCAAAAATCCCGGCGAGAGGAAAGCAGCTTCTAGTCATACTGTAAATAAAGGGCCCCAAGGCCGAGGGTCCGCAGTCTCATTCGTCGCCGCAAGAAATAAACTACAGGCAGCCCCGGGGCCCAATATTTTGGCTGTTGTCAATAACCCAGGCTTCGCAAAAGTTTTATGGCATCTTCCAGGTGCTTGTTTGATTCATCTCTCGGTCCGATTTCAAGGCATCCCGCGCCTTGGAAATCAGCTTTTATAAATACTTCCAAGATTTCTTGAAGGGGCATCTCAGACAGGGCTGTTTCCATTGCACCTTTAATGTGTACAGCCCGGGTTATATCTGCGGAACGTTTTGCTTCTCCCACAGGATCTTCTCCACCGAAAAGGCAGTTGCCCATATCATAGTACATACCCACAGCCGGGTGTTCAATTGCCCGGATCAAGCCATCAATCACGCTGGGTTTAACTCTACCCACCGGTTCTAAGGCAAGCACAACACCTTTTGTTTGGGCATAGTCGGCAACGCTTTTTAACTCACTGACATAGGTTGAAACATAGTCTTGAATGTCTTCACTTTCCTCTTTGGTGGCAACCAGCATTACATCGCCGCCCAAGGCGTGGGTTAAATCGATCATGGTTCTGATGTCTTCCAGTATAGCTTTGCGTTCTTCAACTTCTTTGGCCGCAAACATAGGAAAGTGCCCAAGGCTGGTCTGTTTGATAGGCAGACCGGCTTCTTTGGCTGCTGCTTTGAATGTTTCGATTTGTGATAGATTTAGGCTACGGATCTCCTCAACTCGCAAAGCCAATTCTAAAAAGTCGTAGCCTAGATCCTTGATAGCTTTCCCTTTATCCACAAGATCGGTGCCGAAAATGCAGTCATTTCTCACTCCCAACAGCAAGGCATCATTCCCCCAATCTGACTAATACTCAACCTCAATTGGCCGGTTGCTTGCAAAGGATTCATTGGCGGCCAAAGTCACGGCCAAAGTGCGCAGTGCATCTTTATAGGGTGAGCGCACCATGGTGGGATCATTGGCTTTAACAGCGTTGATAAAAGTACGATCACTGCGCATGCCCGGGTCGATGGCTCTTTTCTCTTCCCGAATGCTTTGGCGGGAACTGTAACGCACGGCTTGCCCCATAATATATTCCACACGGGCATCTTCACAATAGATTTCTAGACCGTTTCTGGGCACAGCCCCTTTTAGATAGTCGCCGGTGATAATGTTGCCCACAACACCATTTTCAAAGGTAAGCATCGTGGATGAATAATCTTCCACATCATAGTTTTCAATGCCCTGCATGATGCCTTTACCGGCTTGGGAGTACACAGTTGTCACTTCACCAAACAAAAGTCTTGCCAGATCGAAAATGTGAATACACTGTTCCACTATTTGACCGCCGGATTCTTTTTTGACCCGCCACCAAGGTACAGGAGGTATACCGCCGACAAAAGCGCCGGTAAAGAGACCGACCTGTCTGCTTTTTAAGAAACTCACCAAGTTGTCCATTACATCCAAATATCTCGTTTGAAATCCTACAGCAGATACTATGCCGGCTTTCTCAATGGTGTCATTAACTTTGTGGGCCAATTCCATGGAAACGGCCATAGGCTTTTCTACGAAAATGTGGATGCCTTTTTTAGCAGCTACGATTTCTTCATCGGTGTGGGAACCTGGAGGAATACCGATAAATACAGCATCCAAATCTTCTTTCTCGTACATGTCAAGATGTGCCGTATACGGGGTTGCTCCAAAACGCTTGGCCAGTCTTTCTGCTCGTTCAGGAATAATGTCACAAGTGGCTGTAATCTTTACATCATCCATTTGTTCCAGGTGACCGGCATGCCAGTTGCCGATTCCTCCACAGCCAACAATCCCTACCTTCACAATCATGATGATCCCCCTTATGGTGACATGTTTGTGTGCACACCAAAATATTCCCATATGTCCTTCTAAGTGGTATTCACTGTTAAATCATAAAACTCCTTTGTGTCTAAGAAATCTAATGAATAAATCGAAGCAGCTGCAAGGTTAATGCCTTTGGAAAGTGAAGTATACTAAAGAATGGATAAATTGCTGAAGGAACTTTTCAAAGGAAGGAAAGGCTTATGCGTGCACAAGATTTGAAAATGCTGCCCATCGCCCAGCATTTCCCCAAGGACAAAATTGAAGATGTGGAGGCTGCAGTCCAAAAAGCGATCTATCAGACAGGCGTGAAGTTTCCCAAAGGCAGCCGCATTGCAGTTGCCGTCGGCAGCCGAGGTATAGCCAATATTGCTGCCATTACAAAGGCTGCTGTTTTGGAAATTAAGTCCCAAGGAGCCCACCCTTTTATTATTCCGGCCATGGGAAGCCATGGAGGGGCAGAAGCCCGGGGGCAAAAACGCGTGCTTGAGCATTATGGTATCAGTGAAAAGACTATGGGTGTGCCTGTAGTTTCTTCATTGGATGTTGTGGAGATACCATCCAAATATGACTTCAAACTGTATATGGCAAAGGACGCTTACGAAGCCGATGGGGTAGTTGTCATCAACCGTGTAAAACCCCACACAGATTTCCACGGGCCAGTGGAATCCGGGCTTCTAAAAATGTGTGTTGTGGGGCTTGGTAAACACAAACAGGCACTCGAGATGCACGGGCGCGGAGTATATGGGCTGCGTGAATTGATCCCAAAGGCAGCCCGGCAGATTCTCAAAACCGGCAAAATCCACCTAGGCATAGGTATCGTGGAAAATCCTTTGGATGAAACCCTGCTGATTAAGGCAGCTGATGCCGCCGATATGGAGGAGCTCGATCGCGAACTTCTTGAGCTGGCCCGCAAAAACATGCCTTCACTGCCCATGGAGAAACTTGATCTTTTAATCGTTGATGAATTGGGCAAAGACAAAAGCGGCACAGGGCTTGACACCAATATCATCGGCCGCATGGGTATTAAAGGTGAAGCAGACTCCAAACCGGACATAGCGTATATTATCGCGTGCGAGCTTACGGAAGCATCGGAAGGAAACGCTTTGGGCATGGGTCTTGCTGATTTTATCACTAAAAAGTTTTATGACCGCATCGACTTTGCTGCAACTTATGAAAATGTCATGACATCAACTTTTACAGAGCGAGGGCGTATGCCTTTGGTTGCCGACAATACCAGAACAGCGGTGGAATGGGCTTTAAGGGCTATGGGCCGCAAAGAACCGGAAGATATCCTGGCTGCCCGCATCACATCGACATTGGAGCTTGGAAAGATGTATGTTACCCCCGCGGTGGTTAAGGAACTGAAAACATCCCCGGTTGATCGAAAACGCAAAATAGAGGTCCTGGGTCAAGAAACCACCTTGTTTAATGATCAGGGGGAACTTACAGCATTTTAATCAAACACGCTACACAGCAGGGTGAGTGCATTGGCTAGATTACTTGTGACAGCAGATGATTTTACCGGAGCATTGGATACAGGTGTGCAGTTTACAAAACTCGGTTTACCTACACAGGTTTTTATTTATGATTCCATGAATTGGGATGCAATAAGTGCCGGGACAAGGGTGCTTGTGGTTGATACGGAAAGCCGCCACTTGCCGGCGGCTCAGGCCTACAAGAGAGTTTTCCAAGTATGTACAGATGCCCAAAAGACCGGTGTAGAGTATTTCTATAAAAAGACCGACTCTACTCTAAGGGGGAATCTCGGCCCAGAGCTAAAAGCCTTAATAGATGCCTGCAGCATCCAAACTCTGCCCTTTATCCCAGCCTATATAGAAGCAGGCCGAACTACCAAAAATGGCAGCCAATATGTAGATGGTCTGCCTCTTCACCAGACTGCTTTTGCAAGGGATCCTTTAAATCCCATCACCGACGCCTATATCCCAAGCATTATCGGACGGCAAATAGCTGCATCTGTGGAAGTTATTAAAACCGATGCACTGCAGCATCTATCCAAGCAGATGCAGAATATGAAAGGGATTTTGGTTTTTGATGCCCTCTCCCAGGATGATATGACTAAGATTGCCTTTGCCTTAGCAGGTACTGAAGGCATATCCGCTGCCGCGGGGTGTGCAGGTTTTGCACCTTATATCCCACAACTTTTTGGCCTGCATGGGAACGAAAAGCCGGCAGTGACACAGTATATTGAGCAAGCCAAAGTGGGTCTAAGACCGCCGATACTCATTGTTTGCGGCAGTGTAAATGAGAAATCAATGATGCAGATTGCTTATGCGGAAGATGGCGGGATACAAAGTGGTCTGATCACGCCCAGTGGGCTGTTCAATGAATTTTCTCCGGGGCGGGGAAAACTAGTAAAAAGCGCTGCCACGTCCCTTGCAAACCGGGGTTCTTACATCATAAAAACAGCAGCTGCTGACCAAGACATCATTTCCCTCAAAGACCTAGGTGGAGAAGGTGCGTACAAACAGATCACAGCGGGCTTGGCTTCACTAGTAGGGTCGATTATGGAAAAAGTCAATATAGGCACATTGACCGTTTTCGGGGGGGATACCGCGGTGGGGATTGTCAGGTATTTGGGTTGTTCCAGAATTTTGCCCCGGCGGGAACTCATGCCCGGTATACCTTTGTCTTATGTGGAAAGTGAGTTGTTTACCGGAGCATTAGTTACCAAAGCCGGAGGTTTCGGCGACAAAAGTGCAGTTATAGATATAATTAAGTATTTGGAAGAGGGCATATAATATGTTGATTGGTATAACTATGGGTGATGCCAGCGGCATCGGGCCCGAACTTGTTTTGAAAGCTTTTTGCGATCAGGAACTGAGTGGGGATTTTATCGTCATCGGCGATTACGAGATCTTGGCGGCCTGTAGTGAGATCTTGGGATATAGTGCCCCTTTACATAAAATCCATCACCTTAGTGAATCTCAACAGGGCATGCTGAATGTGTGGGATCTTGGGCTTTTGAATAAATCTGATCTTGTGGTAGGTAAGATATCCAGGCAAAGCGGATATGCTGCTTATAAATACGTTTGGCAGGCAACCCGGATGGCACTTGATGGTGACATCGGTGCTGTAGTCACTTTGCCGATGAACAAAGAAGCAACCCGTTTAAGTTTCCCCAATTTTACCGGCCATACAGAACTGATTGCCGAAATTTGCGGACAGGATAATTTCACCATGATGCTGGCCTCTGACAAACTGATTGTGACCCATGTAAGCACCCATGTTTCCCTAAAAGAAGCGGTGGAATTGACCAAAAAGCAGCGGATATTCGATGTGATTGAATTGACAGATGCTGCGCTTCGGAATTTTATGGCAAAGCCCCGTATTGCAGTCGCGGGTTTAAATCCCCATGCTGGTGAAGGTGGTGCCTTTGGAAGGGAAGAAATTGAGGAAATAATACCTGCAGTAACCAAGGCGCATAAAGCGGGAATCGATGCTGCAGGTCCAATTCCGCCGGACATAGTGTTCCTAAAAGCTGTACAAAAAGAATATGATGCTGTTGTATGTATGTACCACGATCAAGGCCATATTCCTATGAAGCTGTTGGATTTCGACAGTGGAGTAAACGTGACTTTGGGGCTTAAAGTCATTAGAACATCGGTAGACCACGGTACCGCGTTCGATATAGCATATAAGGGGATTGCAAAAACGAAAAGTTTGGTCAGTGCCTACAGCTTCGCCAGGCGTCTGTTGAGTTTGCCCGCCGACAGCGGGTCTTAGAGTACTGAGAAAGCACTTTAGGAAATTTGGGCTTACAGGAAAAGATGGTTCAGATATGAGTAATCCTAAAGGATTTGCCTTTTGGGAGCATAAATAAGTGGGGCAGATATCTTGTGGAAAGGAGGTGGGCCATAGTGAAAGTGTTTTCAAATTTACGCTGCAGCACAATCGAAGGTAATTGGCCCGCCGCAATTTGCTTGATGGTTTTCCATCAAGGATTGACTGCCCAGTAGCAGTCCATGGGGGCCAACGGAAAACAGTACAGGAGGATGTTGGCCCATGTATTTAAATGCAGAAGATATTTTGCCGCCCCGCCTCCTGCGGGAAGTGCAGGAATATGTTCAAGGTCGGGAAGTATATATTCCCAAAGGCGCAGACCAAAGGGCAGGATGGGGACAGCAAAACGGTGCCAAACAAAGAATTAGATTGCGCAACCAGGAAATCCGCCGGCGGTATGCAGCCGGTGAGCATGTGCATAGTTTGATGGAAGCATATTATCTCGGTTATGACAGTATCAGGAAGATTGTTCGTAAGGGAAATGGAAAAAACACCTCTGAATGAAACTCGGCGTACCGGGCATTGAATCTTTGGTATACTGCAGATGGGATCAAGACGATATCGGTCCCACAGGGAGGTGGTTGATTTGATCAACCTGAGGTGGAGCCTCCGTTAGGCTCTATACGGGGATGCGGATGGGTGTCTTGGCCCATCCGCATTTTTGATGTGTGTCCATAGTATCGGGGCCGGAAGGCCATCGAAAATACCACACTTTCTTTTGAACATCACTGTGCCACCGCACTACCTGTGCTTTCAATCTCGTCATACAAAGTTACAATTCCTGGAGAGCGTCCCATAGCAAAGCCCAGTACAATGGAAAACACCCCACAAACGATCAGAAAATAGGCAGCAGGTATTATATCCAGCAGTACTCCGAACACAGCCATGGAAAGCGGAACAAGCATTTGGGTTAAACTGTCCATTAAGCCAAACACTCGGCCCCGATAGTGATCAGGCACACTCTCTTGCAGCGCCACTCCGAGAGGTACGTTAACCTGCACACTCAAAACACCGAGCATAAGCATGGGCAGAGCAATGCTTATAAAAACCGCTGTGGCGGACAACCCTTGATATACCGCGGGAAAAGCAATGATACTCATAAATATCACCAAAAACCCTTGGCCAACAATTCCGGCCGTGAGCAATCGGAACTTGGTGTATCTTTGGGTTAAGGCACCGACTATAAATGTACCAAGCATGAGTCCCACGGGAAAGCTTGATTGGATAAAGCCAAAATGACTTGCGTCCATTCGGAGTACTTCTTTACCGAAATAGGGAAATACAACTGAAAACAGGGGGTTGGCTATGAAGTTTAATGTCAAAGCAAACAAAATTATAGTGCGAAGCCCCTCATTATTCCAGATGTAGGCAAAGCCTTGTTTGAAATTGTGCATGAACTGCCCCCAAGGGTTAGCAGTTTCATCTTGTTCAGAATCTGCTGCCTCAGGCTTGATTTGGCTTGGAAAGCGAATAAACATCTCCGATATTCCCGATAATATGAAACATATACCATTGATGGCGAATACCCCAAAATATCCGGTGGCACCAAGCAGCATGGCCCCCACCACAGGTCCTAATATGCCTGTGGCACTCATGGAAAAGGTGTTTCTTGCATTGGCCTGTACTAATTCATCTTTTTCCACCAGATTGGGGACTGAAGCTGAGATGGCAGGCCCAAAAACGACTCCACAAAGAGACAAAAGTGCAGTGGCGATGTAAAGAATGGGCATAGTCAACAAACCAAGATAATACACCACCGCCAGCGCCAATGCCAACAGCCCGCGAATAAGATCCGCCCCCACAATGATCATTTTACGGCTGACTGTATCTACGATAACTCCGGCAAAAGGCGACAGTAAAATCCCCGGTAAAGTGGAAACCATTAAAACTGAGCCCAAAGCCGCGCCTGATCCTGTTAAATCCAGGACAAGCCAGGTCAAAGCAAAGTAGTGAATCCCATCACCGATCTGTGATACTAAGCGGCCAAGAAACAACAATCCAAAATCACGGTTAATGAATAACCGCCTACTGAGGGGTGTTTTCACCTGTTTCGCGTCTCCCATAGTCTGTTTACCTCTTTTCTCAGGATCTCACAATGAGCTGTGTTCAGCATAAAGTGCAGTGTTCCTGCAAATTATCTTTTGTGTAAAGGAATGCGTGAAGATTCACAGAACGCATCAAAAAAGATGTGATCCGGCATTAGGAGGTATGAGGCATGAAGAGACTGCGGGCCGAATTTGTATCTGAACCCATAGTTGTCGACAGCAGCTCCATTCAAACAGGTTTGCTGGCAGAAGGGGCTCCGGGCTGTCCCCGGCGTTTTACATGGCGGGACCAAGTGCACAACGTCGTACAGATACTAGATACCGATAAACAGCTTCGTGCCTATGACAGCAGGGAAAAGTACGTTAAATCCCACTCCTTTCGCGTCAGGACAGACACTGGTTTTGAAATGGTAATTCGCTGTGATCGGCAAGTTCGGGGCAACCCTTGGCGGGTGTTTACTGTGGCGAAGTTAGTTGTCCTTCCTGAATGAGAGATGGGTTCAGGGCATTTGATATTATTTCCCTATTGATCGGAGAACAATATGACAAACCTTCACCAAAAACGTTGGAATCTAGTATCACGCTTATACAGTCGGCTGGACCAAGGCATGCAAACGGGTCAGTTTGAGATTTGGAGAAAGCAGCTAATGACATATATTAAAGGTACTCATGTTTTGGAAGTAGGCGTTGGTACTGGTGCCAACTTATCTTTCTACCCCCAAGGGCTGTCTTTGACAGGCATAGATTTCAGCATGGGCATGCTTCAAAAGGCAGCATTAACAGCCAAAGAGCAGAGACTGGAAATTGATCTTCAGCAAATGGATATACAAGACCTCAAGTTTCCCGACGCGTCTTTTGACACAGTGATATCGACTTGTGTTTTTTGTTCTGTGGCTGACCCAAGTCTAGGTCTAGATGAGATTCATCGTGTTTTGCGGCCCAACGGCCGACTGATCATGCTTGAACATGTTCGCTCAGATCGTTGGAGTATAGGATTGATTATGGATGTGTTAAATCCAATATTGGCTTGGGGGCTCGGAGAGCACATTAATCGGAAGACCGGAAAACTTCTGCAGGTTGCCGGTTTTTCCGTGACAGAAGAGCATCTTTGGTATGATATCGTCAGACTCTTCACTGCAAAAAAACTGCCACTATTTTCAAGGAAAAAGCAGGATCCTTTGCTTTAGAACCTAATATTATTTGGTATCGACATATGCCCCAAAAGATTGCCCAGGCTCCGCGATGAAGCCGGGCTTTATCTTGTTGCTGTTTTTGCATTTGGGGTGTTTTTGTACTTTCTGGTACATTGGCGAGAAAGGGAGACCTATGGCGCAAATAGTTGTACGGGATCTGACCAAAGTTTTTAAAGTGGCACATCGCAAAGCGGGAGTATGGCAAGCAATAAAGGGTCTAGTCAAGCGGGAATATAACCCGGTGCGGGCCCTTGACGGCGTTTCTTTTGAGGTCGGTCGTGGTGAACTGGTAGGTTACTTAGGCCCCAACGGTGCAGGCAAGTCAACGACTGTTAAAATTTTAAGCGGGATCTTAGTGCCCGATAGTGGGCTTTGTAAGATCATAAACAGGATCCCTTGGCAAGAACGCGCGGCACACGTACAGGATATCGGCGTTGTTTTTGGGCAGCGATCACAGTTGTGGTGGGATCTTCCTGTAATGGACTCTTTCGAATTGCTTCGCGACATCTACCGGTTGGGCCCAGTGGATTTCAATGACACGTTGGAAGAACTTGTTGAGACCCTCAACCTGTCAGCTTTTCTTGGGGTTCCTGTCCGCCAATTGAGCCTGGGACAGCGGATGCGCTGCGAGTTGACTGCTTCGCTCTTACACAGGCCCAAGCTGTTGTTTCTAGATGAACCCACCATCGGACTAGATGCAGTATCTAAACTGGTAGTCCGGGATTTTATCAAACGTTTGAACAAAGAGCATGGCACCACAATATTACTGACAACACACGATATGGACGATGTAGAAGCTCTTTGCCATCGTGTCATGATCATCGGGCGGGGGCAAATCCTAATGGAGGGAAAACTTAAAGACATCCGCCAAAGATTTGCCCGGGAACGCCGTTTTATCGTGGAATTGGGTAATCGCTACGTAGAAGAAGAGGTTAAAGGCCGTATATCGAAGGCAGAACTGATTTATCTGGAAGGAAATCAGGCCCATTTCAACTTCGATCCAACTATTGTCACCCCGGCAGAGCTGCTACATGAGCTGTCGGCTGAGTTTGAAGTGCGGGATGTATTGATCGAAAACCCTCCTATAGATGAGGTTATTGCCCGGTTGTACGAGGAGCTGGCGATATGAACATAAAAGCCTATATGGCGATCATGCGGGTGCGGTTCATGCTACTTGTTCAATACAGGGTGGCGGCTTTAGCAGGGATTGCCACTCAATTGATGTTTGGGTTTGTGTTTGTGATGATTTTGGAGGCTTTTTATTTCTCATCCACTGTTTTACAACCCATGTCCTTAAAGGAAGCCATTGGTTATATCTGGATTGGTCAAGCGATGCTTGGGATGCTGCCTTGGGGTGGTGATGCTGAGATTCAAAATTTGATTCGTTCCGGTAATGTCGCCTATGAATTATGCCGACCTTTGGATCTGTATAACCATTGGTATGCCAGAGCCATTGCCTTAAGGGTGGCCCCCACGGTGCTGAGGGCCTTGCCTCTTTTTTTGGTTTCCCTTTTTCTATTGCCCCAAGAATATGCTTTAGAGATTCCGACGTCTACCGCCTTTTTGGCCTGGGTGTTGGCAACTTTGGGTGCCCTTTTCTTGGGTTCAGCGATCACAAACCTGATCAATATTTCTATGCTTTGGACCATTAGTGGGGAGGGAATCAGTCGCCTGCTGCCGGCACTAGTCACTGTATTTTCCGGTATGGTTGTACCTTTGCCGCTGCTGCCGGATTGGTCCCAAAAGGTGCTCACTTTGCTGCCTTTCGCAGGTCTTGTGGATACTCCTGCCCGATTTTTCACAGGGCAGCTTGCCCCTTCCGAGATTTGGATATCTACTGCCCGTCAGTTGATTTGGACTATAGTGCTCATTATTTGGGGGCGCAGACTGCTTCAACGGGGTCTTAGACGTTTGGTAGTGCAGGGAGGTTAGAAGATGACAGGAGTACGTTTGTATTTTCGATATTTAGGTGTTTCGTTCCGCAGTCAACTGCAGTATCCTGCATCCTTCATTATGATGACCGTCGGCCATTTGGTGGTAACCGCGATTGAATTTTTCGGCCTTTGGGCTTTGTTTGATAGATTTGGTAGTCTGGGGGATTGGGCTTTAGCTGAGGTAGCACTCTTTTACGGCATGGTCCATGTTGCTTTCGCCATCGCTGAGGCGGCGGCAAGAGGTTTTGATGTTTTGCATCGGCATGTAAGAACAGGGGATTTCGATCGGATTTTGCTTAGGCCAAGAAGCACGGTTCTGCAGGTCATGGGCCTTGAGTTTCAGCTGATGCGCATCGGCAGGTTCACCCAAGGGTTTGTAGTGTTAATTTGGGGCATTAGCAAAGTGGGGATTGTCTGGACACTGCCGAAATACCTGCTTATGGCGTTATCGATTTTAGGAGGATGCTTCCTGTTTGTTGGTTTGTTTGTACTGCAGGCAGTTTTATCTTTTTGGTCAGTAGACAGCCTGGAAGTGGTCAATTTAACCACCTATGGAGGCGTTGAAACTGCGAAAGTCCCTATCGCTATCTACAAAGGATGGTTCCGCAGGTTTTTCACTTGGATTATCCCGCTGGCAACTATTAATTATTTTCCACTTATGGCTGTCTTAGATCACCAAGATCCACTGAATACCCCGTTATGGTTGTCCTGGTTGTCTCCCTTTTTCGGGATAGCCTTTTTCACCATGAGCCTACAGGTCTGGAAAATGGGCCTAAAATATTACCATTCCACCGGCAGTTAACAATGCAAGAACTGCCAAGGGAAAGTGGTATAAACCCGTGATAAATACACATCCTTACAACTGAGAATAATTTCGATAGGATGTGGTAAATTGGCCGATCAGGATGAAAAACAAAAGCAGTTGAACGAACACCGTAAAGAAAATGCCCACGGTATCATGACCATGGATACGGGGGTCAAGGTTTCTAATGACAGGCGGACTTTGAGAGCCGGAAACCGCGGCCCCTTGCTATTTCAAGACTTTCATTTTTACAAGAAGCAATCTCACTTTAGTAGGGAACGCATACCGGAAAAAGTTGTCCATGCCAGGGGTTTTGGTGTGCACGGGGTATTTGAGTGCACTAAATCCATGCAGCATGTGACTAAAGCCCATTTTCTGGCTGAGGTTGGACGCCAAACACCGGTTTTTGTGCGTTTTTCGAATTTTATCGGTTCAAAAGGCTCCAAAGATACAGCCCAGGATGTGCGAGGATTTGCTACCAAATTTTACACACAGGAAGGCAACTACGACAATTTAGCACTTTCCTTTGGGGCATTTATTTTAGCCGATGCTATGAAATTCGTCGACTTTACCCATGCCGTCAAACCAAACCCCGTTACGGATGTTCCCCAAGCTACAGCTGCCCATGACAATATTTGGGACTATATCACCAACAACCAAGAATCTGCCAATTTCATCATGTGGCTCATGTCCATGCGGGGCCGGCCTAGAAGCTGGAGAATGATGGAAGGGTATCCTATCAATGCCTTCCGGTTTATCAATCAACAGGGGCAGTCCACCTTTGTGCGGTTTATTTGGAAACCTAAGTTGGGTGTCCATGGGCTTTTATTGGATGAGGCAAACATCATCGGTGGGGTAGATCCTGATTATCACCGCCACGATCTAATTGAGGCAATTGAGCGGGGGGCTTACCCTGAATACGACTTCGGGGTGCAGATGATTCCTGAAGCAGATGAGTTTAAGTATGATTTTGACGTTCTTGATGCCACAAAGATCTGGCCGGAGGAGATCGTGCCGTTTGAGATTATTGGGAAACTAACATTAGACCGACTTGTGGAAAACTTTTTTGCTGAAGAGGAGCAGTCATCCTTTGATCCGGCAACTCTTGTGCCGGGAATTGAATTTTCCAATGATCCTGTACTGCAGGGCAGGGCCTTTGCATATCGGGATACAGATTATCATCGGTTGGGAACAGGCAACATTTTGGGGATACCCATTAACCAGCCGGTAGTCGAAGTCAACTACAACCAGCGAGATGGATATTCAAGGTACCGCATTGATGCAGATCCTGTTCATTTTCACAAAAACTCGGCTTTAGGCGGTACCCCACGGGAGGCTTCTTTTGAAGAGGGCGGGTATATGCATTACCCGGGTACGGTGGAAGGCCGTATAACCCGGGATGAACCCAGTGAATCTTTCACTGACCACTTCACACAGGCCCGGATGTTTTGGAACAGCATGTCCCCCATTGAACAAGCTGATCTTGTACGCACGTTCACCTTTCATATAGGTAAGGTGAAAAGCCAAGCCATCCGCCAGCAGTGTATTGATATGTTTGCCAATGTCGATACAAATTTTGCACAGCAAATAGCTGCTAATGTCGGTGCAAATCCACCTGCAGGCACCCATGTTGCTGTCACAAAGAGCTCACCTATACTGAGTATGAGTAAAACTGCATACAGTGCCCAAACCCAAAAAGTGGGAGTTTTAATTGGCAATGGGTTTGATGACGAAGAGGTTAAGGCCGTTTTGACAGCGTTAGAGCACAGCGGAGCGTTCTATGAGCTGATTAGTGAAAGGCTTGGTAAGGTGATGGGAGCAAATGGCACCCAATTTGACGTAAATGAAACGCTGATTACGACTTACCCTGTTTTGTACGATTCATTTTATGTTGTTGGCGGAACAGCCAATGACCAGCAAAGTTTTGATATGTGTGTCAAAGAATTTGTCGAGACAGCTTACAAATTCTACAAACCAATCGGTATAGCAGCTGCAGCCACAGCGCTGACACCTGTCGGTGGCAATCTGGCCGGGGTCATTGCGGCCGGTCAAAGCTCCAATTTCCCTGCTGATTTTGTACAGGCTGTGACCAAACAGCGATTTTGGGAGCGCACATTTGTGTAGAAAAAAGTGAGGGATGCGCTCAAGATACAAAGGGCCACTTGGTAAGTCGAAGCGGCCCTTTGTGATGTTGTGCAAATTGAATAGGTTGTGAAGTTTAGTGTATACCTGTGGGCTGAGGCTGATCCAATGAATTATACATGTCCTCCACAGTGTTCAAAATATCAGAAGACGCCGGCTGTAGAGGATAATAGCCGTGTTTCACCATCCATTCCCAGATTTCGTAAGCATGGTGGGAGTTCATCACAAACCCATCTTCCAACAAGCATCTAAGCGAAGGGTTGGCTGTTTCCAGCGCAGCCCAGCTGGTTTCCCGACCGGATCTTTTCAGTGCTAAAAGATACGAGGTTGCAATCTCGCGATCACTAAACTGCTGGATATCTGCTCTGGGGACGTAAGGCGTATAATGAGCAACAGGAGATTCAGTAAAAGACTCCAAGACGGGGTTGAGGGGAGGCACAGGCACTTCTGCCCTTGGCCCCTCAGGGTTTTGCATATATTCTACCTTCAAGTTGTAATCTTGGATGTGCAGCCGGTACTGCCTTGCCATAATCGACTTAAGTTCCGTATCCTGCACGTGCTTCACAAAATAGCTTAGGGTAGTCACCATATTGGCGCTGCCTAAGACGAGCTCATGGAGATGATAAGCTTCATGGCCAGCTAACTGCATAGAACACACTCCTATCTATACCTATGGGTTAAAAGGTACCGCAACCAATATTATCTCCGTCATAGAGCAGGCTTTATGCAGTCTTACGGCTGTGGGAAGATTTGCCGCGGTTCGGAAGTGGTAAGTAAAGACCTGTATTTTTACTGCAGTGAAAAGGACTTAAGAACCTATTGGATTCAGCCGATACTACATAATGTGGCAGTCTCCGGGCACAGCCTGGAACTTACAGGTAAACTACTAACTATGGGGGTGTGTTTTAGAACTGTGGTCTAAGTCTAACTATCATTACTTAATTAATAACTTAGGAATTGTGGG
>JAAYQZ010000117.1 GCA_012519025.1 Bacillota bacterium | reverse complement strand
TCTGGTGACCAAAGCGGAAGGGCTACACCTGTTCCCATCCCGAACACAGCAGTTAAGCCTTCCAGCGGCCATGGTACTGCCGGGGTAACCCGGTGGGAGAGTAGCTCGTTGCCAGACTATCTTTCTAGAACCCGGCGGTTTTCTCCGCCGGGTTCTTTGTATTACGATTTAGCCTGAGCCTTCTAACCGGTGAATACGAGAAAAACCCCTACAGCGACCATAGCGACGCCGCACAACTGCACCCAAGTGAAAACCTCTTGGAAAACGATTTTACTGAGCCATACAGTAAATATAGGGGATACCGCAAACACTACTGCACTCACCCCGGCTCCTCCCCACTTTAGTGCAGCATAATAAGCAAGATCCCCTGCCAGGGTTGCAAGAAACGCTTCTATCCCAAGATAAAACCAATCCTGAGAAGAAATTGCCGCTATTCTGGTAAAGCCGTTGCTTGCAATCACCCAAACTAGCAAAAAAGACAATGTGACCACTGTTCGGGCTGCCAACCCATCCAAAGGAGTAATATTGGCTAGACCTAGTTTACCAAAAACGGGCGCGAGCCCCCAGCACAAAGCACCGCTCATGCTGATAACAAATAACATAAGGGACATAAAAAGCCTCCTCACTAGGTGTGTGGACCCAGTTCGACAATGTTCGGCATGGGTCGATAATAGTCGGTGCCCATCGGTCTGCGATCTTTAAGTTTGTCAGGATAGCTTACCTCGATCCAGGTTTGTACGGTAACACCGTCCGAACCATCGAGACGTCTGGTCATGCCTGGCGGCAATTTGGAATTCAACTGTTCAATGGTCCAAGTTGGCTGCCTATGAAGTTCTTTATGGTGCCACGCCACTTCAGGAGGATTGAACTGCCCATACACAGCAATATAAAGAATGCTGCCAGTGGATTCTGCCCAAAGCACTATAGGTGTGGACCGATTATTTTTAAAGCGGAAGTCTTTGCCACCCCATGCAATAGTGGCATCCCGGCCCGGCGGCACATATGGAACCAGCATACTGTGGGGGTGGCGCTCGACAATCTTAAGGTCAGCGGCTACTACAGCGTTATAAAGAGTCGATGCAATTTTACAAACCCCACCTCCTATAGTACCTACAACGCGATTTGCAATATAGGTTGGGCCTTCCCCGTAGCCACGGGCTGTTGTGTAAGGACCGATGATATTGTTTAGTGAAAGAATTTGTCCCGGTGCTACAACTGTTCCTGCTAAGTAGTCAGCCGCTACTTTAATGTTTTCTTCTTCACCAAATAGAGGATCGGGTAGTATTGTTCGAAAGGCAACTGCCATGCGATGGATATCCAGCTGACGACACTGCTCGACCAATTGTTTAGGGTAGTTAAAAAACCAAGGCAAATCTGCTTCCAAAACGTAATTACATAGATCTTCTTCGTTTGCACCCGCAGGCACTGCATACAGGGGCAATGTCCCCCATTGGTCTTCCGGTATTGTACGGTACTCCATCTCTAACAAAGGGAGACTCATCAATCCTCCCGGTCTGCCGAGAATGGGAAGACTTCGTTTATAAAGAAGTGTGGCCAGCCCCGCATACAAAATTAATATGATCATGAGCCCAAGCCATTTGTGTTTTTCTTGTTTTCCATGGACCAAATCAACCCAGCCCTCCTCCCGATATTGATGGAGATTGATATTTGGCTTTTCAGTCCTATTTCCCAATCCTGTCAAATAGATATCTATGTAAGTCCTTTAAAGGCTATGCTGGCAACAGCACTGATATCGATCAGCTCTTCAGGCGTGAATGTGATTTTAAAGGGGTGGTTGGGATCTTTTGTTTGTACCTTGGCGTATTTTTGCGTGCCAGTGCCGATGTATTAATTCACGCTTACCTCCCATTCTATTTTCTTAATCACATGGGTGAAACGCGCGTCTGGGTAATTGGCTTTTTTCTAGGAATACCTGCTTTGGTGCGTCTGACAGTGTCCCCGTTTTGGGGTCGGTACGTTGCCCGTGTTAACCATCCAAAGATATTTTTTGCCGGTGGACTTCTAGCCTATGCGGTGTTTTTTCATCGGCTGCCAGGGCTGCAAAACCCCGGTGAAGTAGTAGTCGCCGCATCCAGTGCGGCTTTGTTTACGTCAATATTTAATCCCGGTTCCCGAGGTTGGTTGCTGCAAAACTTTCCGCTAGATGGGTTGAAGTACCTGGCATTTTGGCACCAATGGGAGGCGGCCGGATATTTGCTAAGCAGTATTGCTATAGGTTGGGTGGTGAACAATGGGTACATGGAGCTCGCTCAAATCCCACCTATTTTCGGCATGCTTCTGGCTATAGGTGCTTTGTTCACAGGTGTGTTTTTACCAAAACCCAAGCGAAGTGCCAGCCATTTTATCTGTTCATCTAAAATGAAGGCGTCTAAAAGAATATGCACCTACGATAAAGGTGTAATCATTCCTTATGGAGCCCTGAGCTATTTACTAACATCCTCCCTCACATGGGAGGTAGTAGCCACCACTTTCGGTTTGTATTACATCGGGCTGCTGGGGGGTACCATGAAACTGTATGGATTGCTCATTGGCAGTGCTACATTCGTCTCATTGTTCGCCTACGGAGTTTTAGCACCACTCTGCCAAAAACGAGGCCATTATCTTGTTTTTAAGCTGGCCTCATGGGGTTATACTGCTATGTATCTATTAATGGCATACCCCTCAGTCCCTACCGCCAGCTTTGGATATTTGATGCCCATGAGTTCGGTTGTGCGTACCGCAATCAACGGTGTGGTAACCAACCAAGTAGCAGAAACTCATCAAGGTGCAGCTTTGGGAATCGTGGATTCAATAGAAGCCGGTTCAATTGCCTGGGGCGCTATTTTAGGGGGAATGATAGCCCATCACAGAGGTCTCGCTTTTATACCAAAACTGGCTCTATTCAGCAGTGTCTTGCTGCACATTTTGGCTCCCCGAACTAAAGGAAGGTGGTAAGGCTTAAGATGAAAACAATCCGAGTAATCTCATCGATACATTGGGGCTTGAAGAACTTGTGAATCATGTTATAATAGGAAGGGTTTGAGAAGTTTTCGATATGGGAGGGGGACTTGGTCATGAAGATTCTTGTGGTAAACGGAGGCAGTTCGTCACTAAAATACAAGGTCTTTGATATGACCCATGAAAGCATTTTAGCTGTTGGACAAGTCGAAAAAATTGGCATAGCCGAGCGACAACCGGTAACTTACGAACCTGCCGGGAGGGAAAAGGTCAAAAGCGAGGTAGCTTTGGCCGATCACCGAGAGGCTGTGGGGTTCGTTTTGGAACAGCTTTCCGCCCCGGGCAGCGGTATTGTAGAATCCCTGACTGAGATTCGCGCTGTTGGTCATCGGGTGCTTACCGGCATGGAGGAATTCAAAGACTCCACAGTTGTGGGCGATAAAGAGGTAGCTATATTAAAGGACATGATCGAAGTTGGGCCACTGCACATGCCAGCGAATATTGCCGGTATAGAAGCATGTATGGCATTTATGCCCAATGTTCCCCAGGTAGCGGTATTTGACACTGCTTTTCATCAAACGATGCCTGAATCATCCTACCTATATGCTTTGCCCTATGAGTATTATGAAAAATATGGGGTGCGGCGCTACGGTTTCCACGGCACATCACACAGATATCTAACTCAAAGGACTGCAACACTTTTAGGCAAGCCGCAAGAAGAACTCAATTTGATTACCTGTCATTTGGGTAACGGCAGCAGCCTTGTTGCTGTGAAAAATGGGAAGTGCTTCAATACGAGCATGGGCTTTACTCCTTTAGAAGGATTAGTAATGGGCACACGCTGCGGCACAATAGATCCCGCTTTGGTTCCCTTTTTGGCCAATAAGCTCAATCTCGATTGGGATGAGATGGATAGAGTCATGAACCATGAAAGCGGTTTGCTCGGACTTTCCGGGGTCAGCAGTGACATGCGTGATCTCGGTGAAGCTAGGGCATCCGGTAATACCCGGGCGCAAATTGCCTTTGATGTATTTATGCAGAGCCTTATTCACTATATTGGGGCTTTTTATCTTGAGCTGGGCGGAGCAGATGCTATTATATTTTCTGGTGGTATAGGTGAAAACGATGCGGAAGTAAGAGAACTAGTTTGCAAACAGCTAGCTGTCTTAGGTGTTTCCGTTGACTTTGAGCTGAACAGCCGCATACGAAGCAAGGAGATTAGGCTGTCGACTGAAGACTCCAACATTGAAGTGTGGGTTGTGCCAACCAATGAAGAAGTTATGATAGCCCGAGATACCCTTGCATTGGCGCAAGAAGTGGTACGGGCTTAGGTCAGTATAAGGAGAGCCAAATCATCATCCATCCTTGGCTCTCCTCAGGCCTATGCTTTATGTTTTGGTTTGAAGGTTACACATTGGGTTTCATCAGAGTAATCTGCCTTGTCTTGTTCTACTAATGATCCAACCTCCATGTCTCCTCTTCCCGCCTGCTTTGATGATCTTGGAATTGTAGCAACTTGAATAGATTCAGCTGTGCATGTATTGTCGTCCCAATACGCACAGTTTTCCACTGAGCACTTTATGCGTTCCATCTTATCTCTCCTTGTTATCCCAATTGTGCACCTTACGTTAGTCTTCCATGTTGGGACGTTTTTATAAATTCAAACCTAACATCAAACAGCCGATTTTTGATCTAAGAGAGCCTGTTTGGGTTTTTCAAGTTCGGTCTAAAAGTGCTCAGTAAAGCCTATTAGGGTCTGGTTTGTGGAGTTTTGAAGAAATTCGTCGATTAAGGTTGACATCGCGACAGCGGCATGTTATTATCATAAAGCCCGTTGGGGGATTAACGAAAACGTAACACCCGGGCAAACAGGTAATTTAAAAGCGGCCCTTGACAAGAAGGGACCGAGCTAGTATA
>JAAYQZ010000116.1 GCA_012519025.1 Bacillota bacterium | reverse complement strand
GCATCACTTAAAGCGGAATCTGGAGTGGACCGCAGCCGAGAACTCAGCAACAGCCCACTCATTATTCGGTGGAGCCCGGCCCACGCCGCCTGCTTAATCTAGGATTTGCAGGTAAAATAGACGTGGGCGAGACCTAAGACTTCAGAAACTGTTAGTCTTTGTAATACCACTGAACCAATTTAGCAGCTCTCCACCAGGATGATCCGTCAGAGAAGGGTAAATCTCTTTCAGGAACGTTATCGAGTTTAGCGTTTACGATAACTGGAACCCGGGGTCTTGCCACTGTACCGATCAGGAACAGATTTTCAGCGTGGAAGCTCCAAACTTCCTTCGCGTATTTCTCATATTCCTCGTCAGTAGCAGCAGTATACCACTTATCAAGCAGCTCGAAATACTCTTTCACATGTGCCGGTGGCTCTTCGCCGCCCTCACCCTGAGCATTGTACCAAGCCTGCCAGTCAACAGCATAAGCAATTTCTGAGTTCATGCTGTACTTGGTGATGTTGGGAATATATGACCGGAGCTCCTGGGTGCGGTCAGAGTTCCATGCGCCAACATCAAGTTCGCCAGCTTGAGAACGGGTCGAGTAGAATTCGCGGGCAACAAGTCTCAAATCTACATCTACGCCAACCGCCTGCCAATATCCTTGAACCAGTTCATGGATTTCGTCAGAACCGGCCGCGCCAAAGTCGGAAGAAGAAGGTACCTGCAGCAAGATGGTCAATGGCTCACCATCTGGACGTCGACGAAGTCCGTCGGGACCGCGTTTGAGTCCGGCTTCATCCAACAGTTTATTAGCTGTATCCGGATCATACTCTGCATATGATGTTAGCCACCAGTCCTCAAAGTAAGATGCGCCGGGATCTACAGTTGATTGAGCAGGTTCTGCTTGGCCAAGATACACAAAGTCATTGAGTGCCTCGCGATCGATGGCAAGTGACATTGCTCTGCGGAAACGAACATCTTGGAAGATTTCTCGCAGCACCGGATCCGGATGATTCTGGTTAAATCCGTATGCTACCATAGCACCGTCAGCGTTTTTCCACGGCAATACGCGGAAGCCACCGTCATCTTCATAGCGCTTATACATGGCAAATTCGTTTGGATTTAGGATAAATCCAGCAAAGTCAATACCGCCCTGTAGTGTCTCTAAAATGGCGACCTGCTGGTCACTAAACACTTTGACTTCCCATCTGTCAATATATGGCAGCTGGTTGCCGGCCGGGTCTACACCCCAATAATAAGGATTGCGCTCATAGATTCTTCTAGTGGTGCTTCGCTCTTTTAGAACCCACTCGCCAAGAACGGGCAGCTCTAGGTTAATCTGGGCAGCTCCAACACTCCGGTAAGCTGTAAAGAGCTCCATCCAGTCCTCATAGCCATTTTCCTTAGCCACTTCGTTGGCTTTGGGATTGTACTCAATGTGATACTGCATGAGGTGATGCTTTGGATCGAAGAAGTTGTTCTGCTGTGAACCCCAGTAGGCCAAGTAGCCCATCATGGGTCGATTTGGAGTGGCGAACGTGATCTCAATTGTATATTCGTCCAATGCTTTGATATCAGCATTCCGCCATCTGGAATTCAAGACAGGAGATAATTCTTTGTTATTGGCAACGTCTTCCCACCAGAACATAATATCTTCACTGGTAAAGGGATGCCCGTCAGACCATTTGAGTCCTTCGCGCAAATAGATGGTGAGAACAGATGCGTCCTCGGAGAACTCATAGTCTTTTGCAATCTGAGATTCAACCTCTGTAACTGCGGCATCGGTATCAAACATGTAAGGCACACGGCCGTGTTGGCTGTCCCCACCGGTAGTAGGTGATGTTACAGCACAGCGCAGTGTACCACCGTATTTACCGATCTGATTGATTGGCTCCCAAACGAATGGCTCCTCTGGCAACCGCTCTTCAACCGGTGGTAAAAGACCTTGTTCCACCAGATCTCGCAGCATTGGTGCCTCGTTGTAGGTTGCCGCCAAGGCTGCTCCGCCTAAGCAAAGCACCATCGCCAGCAGACTGACCAACAGCATTGATAGCTTCGACTTCATTCTCATCTTCTGCTTTTCCTCCTATTCTGCTACTGCTACTATGATTGTTATTTCTTTTAGTGTCCAAACAACCAACCACCAATTAAATCCTTGCCTCCCTCGCCTCCTCATCTGCGTTTTTCCCATAGAAATAAGATACTCAATCTTGGGTGTAATCGGTCACAATCTATCATTGTGCCTGCGCATGGCTACTTTTGTTACAGCCATGTGATTAATTAGTGTCCTTGATTAATTATTGTTCTTGTTTCTTACCCCATTTCCTCTTTTTTATTCTTATTTCAACGAAACTTTTTTGTAGCATTCTACTCATGGAAACAGGATAAGCCCGCAAATGCCGCAGGAGAAGCGGATTAGGAACCGATGATCAGCTGTGGGGAATTATTCCTTTTTCGTGCAGCGATTGGATAAAGGTTCATTCCCCAGTACAGTTTTGTGGAAATCCACCTTGGGCACGAAATTTCCTCCGGCGCGTTAATTTGAATCGCAAAGCGATATATTCGCCCCTTTTGTTTTATCTCCTTCTAGTTTTCACTGCATAATCTCTCTGTCAGGAACGCAATTTTCGGTAAAAACATACCGATTTTACTTAGAACCACCGCCTCGGCTTCCGTTGCACTGATCTGCATGAAAATTATGATCACGTTAACAGGAAATGGCTGACCAAAAGCGAAGATTGACATGGCAAACCCAACCGGGTATGGCCATTATACCAAATAGTACATGGGATGAGGAGGAGATAAATTGGATGCCGTACAGGTAATTTTAACCCGTAGAAGTGTGAGAAAATTCCAAAACAAACCTATCCCCCAAGAAATCCTGGAGGCTATTGTGGATTGCGGTCGTGTTGCGGCCACTGGACGCAATGATCAACCCTGGGAGTTTGTCGTTGTCACTGATCCCAAAATCAAGGAGAAGATCGCCAACGCAACCGATTATGGGAAATTTATCGCCAAAGCACCTGCATGTATTGCTGTGTTCTGTAAAAACACCACATATTATATAGAAGATGGAGCCGCAGCAAGCCAAAATATTCTTCTAGGTGCCTGGGCCCAAGGAATAGGCAGCTGCTGGGTTGCCGGGGACAAAAAACACTATGCCAACACCATTGGGGAAATCGTAAAAGCCCCGGATGGGGTAAAATTACTCTCTTTGATTGCCTTAGGATATCCCGATGAAAAACCAACCCAAACCAAACGATCACTCACAGAAGTGATTCATTGGAATCACTTCTAGATCAATACCCGCCGCTATTCATCTAAAAGATCGGCATGACTCAGCCCAGGTACCGTAAAGACGAAAATTGAAGTTGGGGGGAAGCGGTAGTGAGAAACAGTAGTATCTTAAAAGTCATATTGCTGGTTTCACTAACTATGGGCCTAATGGGCTGTACAGTGGCGGGAACTGTTCACGTGGTTTTTGAGACTAAGGATATGGTGAGATTAACTATCCATGATTTGGAGGTTTATCGCCGCTGGGACACTTGGGGACACTCATATTCCCCTGATTATGATATTGCACTGCAAGTCTATGTAAAAAACACTCATATTGGCACTGTACCGGGAGAGAGAAATACCTTAAATGTGGCAGTGCGTACCCCGAAATATATCAACCGATCATTTCGGTTTGCTCCCACAAGCTACCGGCATCCGCCGGACATTAAGATCGAAGTGTGGTACTATGAAAGAGGGACCCATTACAAAGGACGTATTGTAGACACTTTGTTCATCCCATATAGGGCCTGGAAAACAGGGTTTACCAATGGCAAGTATGTTGATCTGCATTATACGGTGGAGGTTGAAAAACGTTAATATCCACCCTTAATATTAGAAACGGGAGGCCGGTCAAGATGGCACTCCCGCTTTTTTATAGTTGAATAACTTACACTTATTTGGCCTGGTTCGGAACTTTGATGCTGGGCAATATTACACCATCCAACACCCGGCTTATATCTGCGAAAGTGCCCTCCACACCCTGGTCGGCAATAATGGGAAACAGTTTATCTTGTTCCTGGTAGAAATTACGTAAAGGTGCAATCTCTTTTTTATAAACTTCCATGCGATGCTCGATCGTAGTAGGGTTATCATCGCTGCGCCGGATGAGAGTACCACCGCAGGGACATGTCTTTAATCTATAAAAGTCCACATGATACGTTCTGCTGCACCGATCGCAAACCCGTCTGCCCGATAAGCGGCGAATAACTGATTCCAACGGCAGCTCCAACAAGAAGACAACATCAAGTCTCGGTGGATGTTCCAGCAGGTACTCATCTAAATGCTCTGCTTGCTCTAAGTTACGGGGATAACCGTCCAAGATAACACTTTCATACGAATGCAGCTGACTCTCGATCAGCATATTAACTATACTGTCACTCACCATGTCACCTTTGCTGAGAGTGCCACCAATGGAACGGCCTATCTCTGTTTGTTCAGCAACCTCGTCCCGGAGCATACTGCCCATAGACAGGTGAACAGCACCGTATTTAGTACTTATGAGCCGCGCTTGAGTCCCTTTACCTGATCCGGGTGCCCCTAACATAACTATACGCATGAGTACTCCACCTACTTTCCTGTTCGCGCCCGAAATACAATATTCGCCGGAAACCCAGGTCTTCCTGCTAGTCAAAGGTGACTTGGTTAGTACCTTTAATTCCCGGAATGTCGCAAATAGCGCTCAGAACATCGTTTGGAGCCTCAGCATCAATTCCCAACACCATTACAGCAGAGCCGCCTGGGTTTTTCCGGCCCACCTGCATGCTGGCGATATTAACTCCTGCCTGACCAAGTAACATTCCCACCTGCCCCACCATACCGGGTTTATCCTTATGGGACACAACCAATATGTGCCCCATAGGCAACACATCGACCCGGTACCCATCTATTTCCACAATGCGCAGTGCATCGGGTTGAAATACACTTCCAGCTACATGGAGTACTCCTCCTGAAGTACTGGCCCGGACGGCAATTCTGTTGTGGTAATCACCACCATTGCCTTTATGCACTGTCTCCAGCCTAATACCTCTGCCCTTAGCCAAATAATCGGCATTAACCAAATTCACGTGGTCATCGACAATGTTTGCCAACATACCTTTGAGAATAGAGGTAGTTACAACCTTAGTCTCAAGATCCAGTAAAGCGCCGCTGTATGTTATCTGCAAACTGTTTATCCCTCCACCCACTTGGGCCACAAAGGTGCCCAACTTCTCGCCAAGGTTCAGGAAGGGTTCCAGCGTCTTCATAACATCCGGGGCAATTCCAACCATATTTACTGCATTATTGGGCAACCCTCCATTAAGCAAACTGGCGATGGCATCAGCCACATCCATAGCCACGTGCAGCTGTGCCTCCTCGGTTGATGCGCCCAAATGAGGGGTAAGTACCACATTGGGGCAGCCTAAAAGAGGGCTTTCGCCGAGGGGTTCTTCTTCAAAAACATCCAAAGCCGCGCCTGCCACATGGTTCTCCTTAAGCGCTGCAGCTAGAGCATCCTCGCAAACGATGCCTCCTCTAGCCACGTTGATTATTCGAATCCCTTTCTTCATAGATGCAATAGCGTCCGCATCCAATAGGTGGCGCGTCTGCTCGGTCAAAGGCATATGGATCGTAACAAAATCGGAGCGACTCAGCAATTCCTGCAGTGAAACCGCTTCCACACCCATATGCTTAGCCCTTTCGGGAGTTATGTGAGGATCATAACCAATGCAAACCATATCAAATGCCTGGGCCCTGCGGGCAACCGCGGATCCGATTCGCCCCAAACCCAGAATACCTAAAGTTTTTTGCCTAAGTTCCACTCCCACAAGTTTCTTACGTTCCCAATTGCCGTTTTTTAGGCCGTAATCAGCGCGGGGGATGTTGCGGGCCAAAGCCAACATCAACGCCAATGAGTGTTCCGCGGCGGCAATAGTGTTGCCGTCGGGAGCATTCACCACCACAATGCCCCGTCGGGTGGCGGCCTCAAGATCTATGTTATCTACACCGACCCCTGCGCGACCGATTACCTTTAAGCGGTCGGCAGATTCTATCACACGGCTTGTTACTTTAGTTGCACTGCGAATAATTAAAGCATCATATCTTCCGATGGCAGAAGAAAGCTCTTCTTCGGTCCACACATCAGTCACAATATCTACCTGCCAGCCGGACCGATGAAGCGCTTTTACACCGGCCTCTTGCACACCGTCTAGGACTAAAATTTTCACACCAAAGACCCCCGTTCCAACCCCAGTGTATCAAGATATTAAACTACAATAATGCCAGCCCTGCAGCTTTAACCCCACTGCCCGGTTCTATGTCTTGACCCATCTTCATTAGACCCATTTCCAAAGCAGCTATAGCTGTAAGAACATCCAACTCACTGCAGTAACCCATATGGCTGATTCGCAAGATTTTGCCTTTTAAATCACCCTGTCCCCCGGCAAAAGAGACATGCATATTTTGCTGCAGTGCTTTGGATAACCCTGCGGCTTCAACTCCTTGGGGCGGCACTATCGCTGTAACTGTATGACTTGCTGTGCAGTCATCTGCCAAGAATCCAAACCCCAGACCCTGAGAACCCGCCCGGGCTGCTTTGGCCATACGGTGATGGCGGTGAAAAACGTTGGGCAAACCCTCCTGTAAGATCATTTCCAAAGCCGCATTCAGACCGTAAAATAAAGAAACAGCAGGTGTCCACGGTGTATTCTTAGTGCCGAAGCTTTTCCTGGCCTCAAGCAAATTAAAGTAGAATCTCGGGCTTTTGTTAGCCTCGATGATCGGCCAAGCCTTTGCACTGATACTCAGCAATGCCAATCCAGGCGGGGTCATCAACGCCTTTTGGGAGCTAGTCACCATGACATCTACCTGCCACTCGTCTGTACGAATATCCACTGCACCCATGCTGCTGATGGCATCTACCAGCAGCAGAGCTTCGGTTTGACCCACAAACCTCCCCAAAGGTGCAATATCATTGGTTACACCAGTTGATGTTTCATTGTGTGTTGCTAAAACTATCTTAAAAGGGCCTTTCTCTTCCCACGCCTTTTCCACATCTGTCATGTCAAAAGTTTCACCAGGGGAGGACTGCACCCTCGTCACATCAGCGCCATATATCTCCGCCAGTCTTGCAAATCGTTCACCAAAATTGCCAACTACTATGGCTAAAACCTTATCACCGGATGAGATTGTGTTGGCCACCGCTGCCTCAAGCCCACCCGTGCCGGACGAAGTCAGCACATATAAATCATTACCAGTCTGAAACACAGCTTTAGCTTTTTCCACAATGGCACCATATAGTTTTGCGAAGCCACTGCTGCGATGACTTGTCATCGGCTGCCCCATGGCAGCAGCCACTGCCGGCGGCATCGGTGTAGGGCCGGGCGTGTAAAGATAGTGTTTGTCAAGCATTTCTATCCCTCTTTTCATTGTTTACGGATGTAAGTGACGACAGCAAGCTTAATCAATTAAAAAAGGTCAAGCTAACAATGCTTGACCCGGTCAAAAGACAAAAAGAAGATATGCATATATCCCCCTGTCCTTTTGCCTGAGAGATTCTCCCCACATCTTGGGATTTGCTCCTTCGGCGCCTGTTTCCAGGTCTCTCCAGAGGTCTGTCCGGCTGCAGTTTCCGTGTCAATATTTGACACACCTGAGAGTTTAAGGCTCCACGGCCTTTGCCCCTTCGGTAGGATAATACCCTTTTCCTACAGCTTTCATCCAGCCGCTCATTGGGCATTTATGCCTTCAATTATAGAAACTCCTCCCACAAGTGTCAAGGGGTTCAATCAAATACTAACTTAATACTAACAATCTGCGCTCCCCCCACTCGAAGGGCGACCTTGCTGCCGTTCACCCGGGGTTTGGGCATATGGAGCAAAGGCTGTTCATTGAGATCTACCAAGGCAGCATCTTTGACACTTTGCAAAAAACCAAGGACCACCTCTGTGTCGCTCCCTTCTGTTTCGTACAAGCGAACAATCACCTGATCGGCAGCTTGGGATTCCGGCATTTTTACAGCGGACACAGCAACACTGCCGGCCTCCACCTGCATGAAACTCTGCCGTAAAGGCATTTCACCTTTTTGAGATGTCCCAGACAATACTGTGAGAGGATGACAGTAATTGTAGGCTGTCTCAATCAATTCTTTTCCGGTACTTGCCGTTGTTGCACATAAACCAAGGCGAAACGTGTGGATACCAAACTCGGGGTATGGATCCGGATCATAAGAACTGCGAATGAGACTTACTGCCAATGTGTTATCGAAACCTCTAAAACCATATTTCGAATCAGTTATGAGCATCAGACGACTTTTTTGTTCTCTGGACCCTTCACCGAGCATCCAACTGTTACCGGGCACATCCATATTTTGGGGCTGCCTTGAAATGGTTCCGAAGGGCACATCATAAACATACTTATCACATTTGTAAGCTGTAGGCACATAAAAACCCAACTGGGGAATACTGCGTTTGGGTACTGCCCGTTCTTGCCAATCACATGTTACATCATAATTAAGCACTGTACTGCCCTTGTCTAAAGATATGGTCACCTTAAGCTTTGAGTCACCAAATTCCATCTCATAGGTCAATCTTTGCTGCAGGTCGTCTCGGTGATGTCCCAGTACACGGATATTCCCAATCAAATCAGAAACAGCCATATGCCTCCCCACTCGCCAGGAAGTCATACCAAGAGTCGGATCTTCTTGTATCAAGCGAAAGAGGCCCGACGGACGGTTCCTTGCCACTAACGCTTCCTCTGTCCGTTTATCTTTGAATGCCACCAATGTGCAGTTTTTAGGGTCAAACTCAGCCCTAATCAACTCATTTTCAAAAACAAACTGGGGAGGTGCCTCAAGACGCGGCTCATGAACAAACTGAGTCACCAAATCAAAATCATCAGTTTGGGAAATGATATAAGTGGCATAGCCGTAGCCTTCCACATCTGCATCCAACAGGATCTCCACATAGCTGTGGCCCCAATAATGGTTAAATCCGTTTCCTACAAGCTGGTGTGCCGCAATTTCGCCTCTGTCGTCACGGCAAATGAGTCGAGACAAGTCCCCATCCCAATCCCAAAGTACTATCTTGACCGGCTCACATCGCCTTATATTGCCGGGGTTGAATACATGAAAGATGCGGGTCAATCCGGCCCCCCGCGAGCTTTGAGACATTAAAAACCCCTCTACCCCGAAACCCACCCCGGCACCTTCAGAGGTTGTTTTTTGAATATCTTCGTTTGGGATCAGTCCCTCTGTATAAATATTAGCTGCTAGGGCCTCCAAGGCGCCCTTTTTGTTGGAACCGGCGATAGCCATGGTTTCTTGAAACAGCCCCCGGGCATGCTCTCGGGTGTCGGCAACACCGGAGCCGGGGATAATGTCATGAAATTGATTGAAAAGTACATGCCGCCAGGCTTCAAAGAAATGCTCGTGGCCGTACCGCCAATCACTGTTCAGTGCCGCCAAAGTGCTGAAAGTTTCTGCTTCATTCAGCGCTGCTTCTCCAATGCGGTTGGCGGCCTTGATCCGGGCCTGACTGGTATAGCACCCTGTAAAGATAAAATTACGCTCACCGTGGGTTTTCGGAAGTGAGTCAGCCGCTTTCTCCGCTTCACCGAAAAATTCTTTGTAAGAACCGAATACAAGGGACGGAAACACAGGCCAGGTGTTCATATCTATGATTTTTTCAATATCTCTCCGTGTGGGACCGCCTCCGTGGTTTCCAACACCGTATACCTTTAGGCCCGACATCAGTCCGTATTGCCGACAAAAATCCGGAAGATACATAACCATTTGCGGTTCAATGGATGCATTGTACCAAAACGGCTCACGATAAACTATAATCGAACGCCCCGAGGGGGCTGTCCATCTTTCAAGGAAATGTCCTTCGGCACCTCGACAGTGGTAGTAGTATTTCACACCACCTTGACTTAATATCTCGGGAACATTGATACTGTGTCCGAATGTATCAGGTTCAAAGTCAAGATTCAGCGATTTAGGCTTTATATCGAGGAGATTGGACAGGTACCGTTTGGTGTATAGAAGATGCCTTGCCATGCTTTCGCCATTGGGCATATTCTTATCTGCTTCAACCCAGGTAGATGCGGTGACTTCCCACCTTCCCTGCCTGATGTGCCTTTTAATATCCGCCAGCATCGAACGGCCATAATCTTCCACAATCTTATATACCGAGGCCTGAGATTGTGAAAATGTGAACTCTGGATACTCGTCCATTAGATCCAATATAGTGCGAAACGTATCCAATGTAATCGCAACAGTTTCATCCCAACGCCACATCCAGTTCATATCTATATGGGCGTGAGCAACACAAATTAGACGATAAGTTTTGGCTGTTGCATGTAGATCCTTAAGCATGGTTTCTGCATGCTCAGCAATGGATGCCGTCACTGCACCGATTTGAGCCTGTTCCTTGAGGACATACTCCAATACGGAGTCCAATACAGCATTGTAACGACCATTATTTATCCGGGACATCCTGTGGGTAAAATGCAGCTGGGCCGCGATTCTCTCCGCCCAATAATTGCCTACAGCGGCTTTATCTAGCAAGACAAGACGGGATGCAATACTGATGAGGGCCATCTCCTTTCAAAAAGTCCAAATTGAGCCACCTGCCACAATTGTTCAACATTAAAGCAAACATCCCTGCAAGGCTCTTGACATCTTTGTCTGGTTTTCGGTATACTCAAGTGGGCATATGCTCGAAACTGTGGTTTGCTAGTTTAAAACAACGACTGATTTGAGGGGGATTCAAAAATGCGTATAGCCATTTCTGCGGGGCAAGAATCTTTAGATGGCCCAATGGACTCTCGCTTTGGCCGAGCACCTTATTTTTTTATCATCGATACCAACACAAAAGAACAAGTAAGTCTGCGCAACGTTAATGCGGACGCATCCGGCGGCGCCGGTGTGCAAACAGCACAACTCATGGCAGATCAGGGCATAGATATGGTCATCACTGGTCACGTAGGGCCCAAGGCTAAGCAAGTATTGGACCAGGCAGGCATTAAAGTTCACACTGTTAAAGGGGGAAGCGTCCGTGAGGCCCTTAAGGAATTGGATGCGGATTCCGCCGCTTTGTCGGAGCCAAAACCAATTGCTTCTTTAACTCAGACTTTGGACAGCCCCCGCCGTTTCAAGGCAGCGATTGCTACCGATGGGAGTGAAGTAGCAGCCCATTTTGGTCACTGCCCCCACTACACGCTGATACATGCGGTAGACGGGCAAATTGAAAAGCAGGAGACTGTGCCTAACCCCGGCCACAAACCGGGATTTTTACCGCGCTACCTTGCTGAGCTGGGTATAGACATCATGATTGCCGGCGGTATGGGCATGAACGCCCAGGAACTTTTTGCTGAGCATTCCATCAAAACCATTACCGGTGTGAGCGGTCGCGTAGAAGATGTCGCAAAGCAATACATCGAGGGCCGCCTGGTTCCAGGCTCAAATCAATGTGATCATGAGCTTTAATTTGCGTAAGGCCGGCATATAGGAACCTGAATGGAGATGAGATACTTATGCAAATCGTTATTGCCAGCGGCAAGGGCGGCACAGGGAAAACTACAACAGCAGTTAATTTGGCACTGACTTTGCAAAATGTACTGCCGGTCACTCTATTGGACTGTGATGTTGAGGAGCCCAATGTGCACCTCTTTTTGCGACCGGAGTTTGCAACCAAAACAAAAGTCTTTTCCACAGTTCCGGTTGTTAATACAGCAAAATGCGACAGCTGTGGGGAATGCAGTTCTTTTTGCGCTTTTAATGCCATTGCAGTCATCAAAGCCCATCCCATCGTTTTCCCGGAGCTTTGCCACGGTTGTGGAGGCTGCAGCTTAGTGTGTCCGCAGGGTGCTATTACTGAAAAGCCCCGTCAAATCGGCCGTGTAGAACATGGAACAAGCGAATCTATCTTGGTGTCCCACGGCTACTTACAGATCGGAAGCCCTTTGGCACCGGATGTTGTGGAAGCCGTGCGCGAAGGCTCTTCTAACCGTCGCACCAACGAGGTTGTCATCATTGATGCACCTCCGGGAACAAGCTGTGCCGTAGTAGCAGCGGCCCAAGGAGCCGACTATTGTTTGTTGGTCACGGAACCGACACCATTGGGCCTAAACGATCTGCGGCTTGCTGTAGGCCTTGCCCGAAAATTGGGTTTGCCACATGGGGTCATTGTTAATCGGGCAGGAGTTGGCGACAGACAGGTCTATGAATACTGCTACCGGGAAAACATCCCTATCCTTATGGAAATACCGTTCAACCCAAAGTACGCCGCCTGCTATGCCAGAGGCGGACGTCTGGTAGAAGAATTCCCCACTCTAAGAACACAATTCCAGAATTTGTGGAAGCAGATTCAAAGAGAAGTCGCTGAACATACTCACTGTAGGGAAAGAGACACTCTGAAAGGGGCAAGCAAAACATGAAACAGCTTCTGATCATAAGCGGTAAAGGTGGTACAGGCAAAACCTCCGTTACTTCCGCTTTTGCTGCATTGGCCCATAATGTAATGATCGCGGATTGTGATGTAGATGCCGCTAATTTGCATATGTTTTTGCAGGCCGTGCCCCACATGCGAGAAGACTTCATCGGCTCTAAAAAGGCGATTATTGACACTGACCTTTGTACGAAATGCGGCACTTGTGCAGAGTATTGCAGGTTCAATGCCGTTCAACATAAGGGCGGGCACTATAACGTAGAAATCATGTCCTGCGAGGGATGCGGTGTTTGCCATTTGGTCTGCCCTGCTGATGCCATCATCTTAAAAGATCACGTCTCAGGCCAATGGTTCAAATCCGATTCGCAGTACGGACCCCTTGTTCACGCCCAGCTTGGTATTGCAGAAGAGAATTCCGGCAAACTTGTAGCCAAAGTTAAAGACGAGGCAGTCGCGGCTGCTGAGCATAAACAAAACATGGGAACTATGCTGGTAGACGGACCACCCGGCACGGGTTGTCCCGTAATTTCCAGTATATCCGGAGTGTCTTTAGCGCTAATAGTTACCGAACCTACTGTTGCTGGTCTACATGACTTAAAGCGAATTGTAGAACTTACTTCCCACTTTGATATCCCAGCCATGGTGTGCATAAACAAGTACGACCTGGATACTAGTTATTCAGAAGTTATTGCAGCCTATTGCCAAGAAAGT
>JAAYQZ010000115.1 GCA_012519025.1 Bacillota bacterium | reverse complement strand
CTTTGTAAGCAGTTTGCGTATCCTGGTGCTCGAAACTACCTCACCCTCTACCAAGACCGGTTCCACTACACTGGTAAGTCTAATGCCCCACTCAGGACCCGCTTGCTTAAGCAGTGTTGTGCCGCCTTCGCCGCGGAAACCAAAATGAAAGTTGTCCCCGGCCACAACGGCGGTAACACCTAAACAATCCGCCAAAATACCACTGGCGAATTCCCTGGGAGAAAGCTCAGACAGTGTCTCATCAAAGGTCAGCTCACAGACAGCCAAAATCCCCAGCTCCCAAGCATAAACTCGCCGCTCACGGGCGGTTGTCAACAGCGGCGGCACATGACTCGGTCGCACTATACTTAAAGGATGCCTGTCAAAAGTTACCATCGCAGGAACAGCACCGATTTCACCGGCCAGTTCCACAACTTTCGACAAAATAGCTTGGTGTCCGAGATGAACACCATCAAAGAAGCCAAGGCCGGCCACCACCGGCCTATCATTTATACAGCGTGTGATACTACCATTCCGCCAGTATACTTGCAAACCGTACTCACCCCTGGTCTGATCCCGCGGCTATTTGGCTTCTTGGGGCAGCATTCTAAACGGCTGGATCTTCCAGCCGGGCCCCAGTGCGTCAAGCCGCCGGCCAACGCCTATAAATCTATTATCCCCGTCAAACACCCGAAGTAAGCCTTCAGGTATTCCTGCACCGCCAATCGCGTAAAATGCCTCTATTTCAGGCGGCATTACCTCCTGCACATGTCGTTTTGAAATTTGAGCCCCCTGTGACAGCATTAAAGCCCCTTCTTGAGTCACTGAAACACCGGGCAAATGTGCGATTCCCTGTTCCATTGCAAACACCTGATGGGTTGGATTATCTTCCAAGGCTTCAAGCGTAGAAACATGTTCTAGGCCCCACGGACCTACCCGTGTCCGCAGTAAAAATGACATATGGCTCGGGATTTCTATCAGTGTCCCGATATCGTGGCAAAGGGTTCTAACATAGGTTCCCTTTGAGCATGTTATATCAAACAAAAGTCGCTCTCCATGCTTTAAGGTGTTGGTGTTCGACTGTTTGACAGGCTTAATATCATATATCCTGATATGTCTTGGTTCTCTTTTAACAACCTTTCCTTTTCTCGCCAATTCATAAAGCCTTTTTCCTTTGTACTTAAGTGCTGATACCATGGGAGGTACCTGCTGGTTATCACCCTTTAGACTGTATAAAATATCGTGTAAGGCTCCCAAGGGCAGCAAAAAATCGCGCTTCTCTTCCAGTACCCGGCCTCCAGCATCTTGAGTATCGGTTGACCAGCCAAAGCAAAGCTCCGCTCTGTAAGCCTTAACATAATCTTCCATGAAAGGAATTAGTCGGGTGGCATGTCCCAGACATAAAACCAGCACTCCGGCGGCTCCGGGGTCCAATGTTCCTGTATGACCAACCCGCTTTTGCCCAACCCAACGCCGCACCTTGGCGACAACATCATGGGAGGTCATCCCCGGAGGTTTGAGTATCGCCATAATGCCGTGCACCATAGTTTTCACTCCATTATTTCTGTCCCAAGTCTGTTTCCAAGGTTTCTACAACAGCTTTTATAATCTCTTCTTTGGCCAGAGCAAGCGACATATCCACCGTACAGCCTGCGGCTCTGGCGTGACCCCCGCCGCCAAATTTTGCCGCAATGGCACTGACATCAGTATATGCCCTGGAGCGAAAACTTACTTTCGTTTTAGTGTCGTCCAACTCACGAAAAAGAACAGCCACTTCCACCGTATCAATCATACGGGGAAATTGAATTATATCTTCAGAATGCTGACCAACCCAAGACCGTCCGGCAAGCATCTGTTGGGTGATAGTAATATGGGCTACTGATCCTTCGGTGCTTATTTCCAAGGTGTCCAGTGCTTGGGCTTGAAGTAGGACATCTTGCTTAGAGCGCTTTTCATATAAATTTATCGCGATCAGACCGGGATCCGCGCCGGCGCGCACCAACTCCCCCGCCGCCTTTAAAGTGCAAGCGGTTGTATTTGTGTAGCGAAAGGTGCCGGTGTCGCCGGAAATAGCAGCATATAAATTGGTCGCTATATCGCTCTCTAATGACAGCCCCCAAAATTTGCTCAATCGGTAAATCATTTCACCACAAGCCGCTGCTTGGGGATCTACCCAGTAAGCCTCACCCTGGCCAAGATTGGTTTTATGATGGTCTATGTTGATAATGGGCAGGTCCCCGGACTCCAGCACATCGCTAAAACCTCCACACCGACTAATCTCAGCATCTAAAACTACAACCGCCTGGTAGTCCAAGGCAAGATCCTTTGAAAAGATGAGACAATCTTCTATTCCCGGCAAAAAGTCAAAAGAGCCCCCTAATGGATCAGGAGAAATGCAAACAGCATCTCGACCCATAAGCTCCAACATCTGCTTAAGGGCGAGTCCCGAACCTACAGAGTCGGGATCCGGATCAATGTGCCAAGTGATAAATAAGGACTCATAAGAGACCAAAGCCTCTGCTACTTCTTCGAGGGAGCCCCGCACTATTTTTCCTCACCTTCCGAACCTTCGGGTTTGGCATCTTCTTTAAGCCCTTCCAGGATCTGCGATATCCGGGCTCCGTGCTCCATCGACCCATCCCAACGGAATACAATTTCCGGTGTATGCCGCAGACGGATTCGGCGCCCAATCTCTGTACGAATATAGCCTGTAGCCCTCTCAAGGCCCTCCAAAGATGCGTTTTTCTCCTCTTCGCTGCCTAAAACACTGACAAATATTTTCACATGACGAAGATCCCGTGATACTTCCACGTCGGTAACAGTGACAAACCCTATCCTGGGATCTTTCATCTGTCTAATAATGTCGCTGCTTTCCTTTTTGACGGCTTCTCGAACTTTTTCAACCCTTT